>JAQULY010000462.1 GCA_028718445.1 Kiritimatiellia bacterium | reverse complement strand
GTCCGCCGGTATTGCCGGCTTGGACGTCTTGCCCTGCCGTGCGCCGCCCTTTGCGGATGCACTCGGTGTGGAGCGCTTGGCCGCCGGCCGAGTTGCAGTTTTTTTCAGTTTCGCTGCTGCCATGTATGATCCGTATGCATGAAAAGCCGTGTGCTGCGCGCTTGCGTCCGGCCGGGCGGCGGCAGGACGCGGAACTGGGTGCGTCAGAACTTGGCTGACCCAATCAGAACGTTCTTGTTGGCGACATCATCGTTCATCTTCAGGAACTCGACATGCCCATCCACAAAGATCACGTGTCCGTAGTAGCTGCCCGAGCGGCGATGATAGCTGGCGCCGTAGGTCTCGCGGCCTTCGTAGTAGTCCCACGTGGCATCGTCCACAAAGGTGTCGGCGCGGCTGCCAACGAAGGCCTCTTCGCCGGCGTGGTCAACCGGCGGCTTGACGGGTTGCTGAAGCTCAACGAACATGCCCATACGGCTGGGTTCGCGTTCATAATCCTGAAAACTCCGCAGATCGCGTTTTCTGAAATCTTTCAAATCACCCTCTGGCATTGCCTCCGTGCGTCTGGAGCCGAACCAGAAGTTCATGGCATAGCTGCGACGGGGATTCGCGGCGATGCTCTTGGTCATCCGCTCGAAGCGCGGACAGAGATAGGTGGACATGTCGCTGCCGGTGTACTTGAAGATCGCGCCATCGCGGATGGAACGGTCGGCATACTTGCCGCTCCAACCGGAGTGCATGAATTGGCTCGCCTGGCTATCGACGGTTCCGCCGCCTTTATAGGGATCGTCGGTCGAGAGATCCCTGCGGACCCAGGCCACCCACCCCCGTTGATGGGAGAACAAAAGAGTCCTTGCGTTGAAGTATTCGTACGACCCGGCAAACGGGTACTTCCCCGTGTCGGCCAGGTGATTCATGCAGGCTTGATGCAGGTTCTTCATGTGCGCCTGGCATCTGGTCGCATCGGCAGTATGCTGGATCGAGTTGATCGCCGGCACCAGCGCCGCCGCCACCGTCGCGATGATGGCAATCACGACCAGCAGTTCAAGCAGCGTGAAACCTGCGCGCCGGCCGGCGTGCCACCGCCTGCCGTAGCTCAGGAGTTGTGCTAGATGTATTTGCGTCGGGCGCATACGAAGACACAGTAACCCGTAAACGCCAGATATTCTCAAATCCCATTCGACTTGACAAGCGCAACCATTGCTTCACCGCAACTATTACTTCGCCTCGAGTTTGGCCTTGACATAGTTGACCAATCCGCCGCGCGCGATCAGGTCGCGCATGAAGGGCGGGAACGGCACCGCCTGGTAGCGCTGCCCGGTGGTTACGTTGACGATTACGCCCGTGTCGAAGTCCACGGCGACGCGCTGCCCGGCTTGGATGCCTGCGCACGCGTCAGGACACTCCATGATCGGCAGCCCGATGTTGATGGCGTTGCGGTAGAAAATACGCGCGAAACTGCGCGCAATCACGCAGGCCACACCCGCCGCCTTGATCGCGATGGGAGCATGTTCGCGCGACGAGCCGCAGCCGAAGTTGCGGTCGGCCACCATGATGTCGCCCGGTTTGACGCGCTTCACGAACTCCTGGTCAATATCCTCCATGCAGTGCGCGGCCAGTTCCGTGGGGTCGGAGGTGTTCAGATAGCGCGCCGGGATAATCACGTCGGTGTCAACATTGTCGCCGTAGCGGAAAACCGTGCCTTGTGCTTGCATGTGCGTCTCCAAATAAGGGGGTTGGCGTCGCCGGGGGGCTACCGAAGAATCTCGTTGGGATCGGTGATGCGGCCGGTCAGGGCCGACGCCGCCGCGACCGCCGGACCGCACAGGTAGACCTCGGACTTCGGATGTCCCATACGCCCGACGAAATTGCGGTTGGTCGTGGCCAGAGCGCGTTCGCCTTCGGCCAGGATGCCCATGTGGCCTCCCAGGCAGGGGCCGCAGGTCGGCGTGGAAACCACGGCGCCTGCCTCAATGAAGCTCGCTAACAGGCCTTCGCGCATCGCCGCGAGGTAAATCCGCTGCGTGGCGGGGATGATCAGACAGCGCAAGCCTTTATGGACTTTGCGCCCGGCCAGGAATTGGGCCGCCACGCGCAGATCGCTCAGCCGGCCGTTCGTGCAGGAACCGATCACGACCTGGTCAATCCGGGTTTCGCCGGCTTCCGCCGCCAGACGGGTGTTCGACGGTAGATGCGGGAAGGCCACGGTCGGCCGCAGCGACGCCAGGTCAATGGCGATCGTCTCGTCATACGGCGCATCGGGGTCGGCCTCCGTCTCGACGTATTCCCGTCGCCCGGCTTCCTTCAGGAAAGCGCGCGTCTGCTCATCGGAGGGGAAGATGCCGTTCTTGGCGCCAGCCTCGATGGCCATGTTGGCCACGCACAGGCGGTCATCAACCGTCAACGCCGTCACGCCCGGTCCGCGGTATTCCATCGAACGGTACAGGGCGCCGTCCACGCCTATGCGGCCGATGATGTGCAGGATCAGATCCTTGCCGGAGACCCACCTGGGCAGACTGCCCTTCAGTTCGATGCGAATGGCCGACGGCACCTTGAACCAGGCCGTTCCCAGGGCCATGCCGGCTGCCATGTCGGTGGAGCCTACCCCCGTGGCAAACGCATTGAGGCCGCCATAGGTGCAGGTATGGCTGTCGGCCCCGATGATCAGGTCGCCCGGACCCACGAGTCCCTGCTCGGGCAGCAAGGCGTGCTCGACACCCATTTCGCCGATTTCGAAGTAGTGCTCGATCTGCTGGCCATGGGCAAACATGCGGATGACCTGACACTGCTGGGCGGCCTTGATGTCCTTGTTGGGGGTGAAATGATCCGGCACCAGCGCGATGCGCCCCTTGTCGAACACGCGGGGGCAGCCCGTGCGCGCGAATTCGCGGATCGCCACGGGCGCGGTAATGTCATTGCCCAGCACCAGGCTGAGCTTGGCCTCGATCAACTGACCGGGCAAAACCGACTTCAGTCCGGCGGCGCGCGCGAGTATCTTCTGTGACATCGTCATTGACATGGCGCAATCCTCTTCCAGCAATTCGGAAAACACCCATCATAGCAGCCTTGCCTACTGGTGTGAAGAAAACCAGTTGATGGCCTGCGGCGGCTACTTCATGGTGGGGATGACGATGCCGCGCAGGATCATCTTCTGGCAGAAGACGAAGACCAGCAGCGTCGGCAGCGAGACCAGCACCATGCCGGCGGTGGCAAGGTAGGGCATGGTGAGGCCGTATTCCTGATAGAACTGGAACATCCAGACCGAGATGGTCCACATCTCCTTCTTCTGGCAGACGATCAGGGCCCACATGTAACCGCCATACGTGGCGATGAACGTGTTGAGCGCGATCACCGCCAGGATAGGTTTCACCAGCGGCAGACTGATCACGAAGAACATCCTGGCCTCGCTGGCGCCGTCAATGGATGCGGCCTCGTACAACTCCTGCGGTAGTGAGTCGAAGAACCCCTTCAGCAGAAAGATCGAGTAGCCGTTGGCGACCGTGGGCAGGATCAGCGCGGAATAGCTGTTCAGCATTCCCAGATCGCGCAGCAGCAGGAAACTCGGAATCGCGGCCACCATGGGCGGAAAGGCCATGGTCGCCAGGAAGACCAGCAACAGTTGGTAGGTGTAACGCGGGCGGAAGCGCGACAGCGCATAGGCGGCCAGCGGGTTGATCGTCAGCGCCGCCAGCATGGAGAGAACCAGCAATACGACCGTGTTGCCGAAGGCCCGGCCGCGAAGCGCCATGTACTCGATGGCCGTGACGTAGTTGCGCGTCAGGAACTCCCACAGAAAACGGCCGCGATGCTGCCGGTAGTAGACGTAATCCGCCTCGACAATGGGCAGTCGCAGTTCGCGCAAGTCAGGTATGGCCCGTCCATAGCGGCTTTCGATCGCCCGCACGCTGCCGTACTTCCCGATCAGGAAATCCTGATAGGCCGTCTCCGTGGCCAGCAGCGTCCAGCGTTCGCGCGGCAGTTGCGCCACGAAGTTGCGCCACTGCGTCTGCTCCACCACGCTCGCGTCGCGCGGCGCCTCCCGGTGAAAGGGCACGTCCTCCCAGCGCGCGTAAGCGGTGTTGGCCACCTGGTTGAACGCCGCCAGCGAGGGAAACCGCGCGCGGATGAACTCGCGAAAGGCCGGTTCCTCCGCGCCGTCTATGCGCACCAGCCGGATGGGCCAGCCTTCGCGCAGGAAGCGCTCCTTCAGCGCCGTGAGCTCCGGCGGCGCGTTGTCCGGGAGATGGAAGGGAATGTCGTAAACAGTGGCGCAGTGACCATGCCCTGGCGGCCAGGCGAGTTCGGCCGGATTGACGTTGTGGCGCAAGAGGTAGACCGACCACAGCAGGTGACGCGTGAAAGGGATGCGATCAGTGGATGGCCGCTTGCGCATGAAATCCCAGCAGTCGCGGTTCACGACATCGCCGGTCGGCAGCATCAACTGCAGATCGTAGGCCACCCTACGGCCGGTGGTATTGATAGACAGTAACGACGCGTAGCTCGTTCCGCGCGCGCGTCCCATCAACGCCAGCGTTTCCTCTTCATACCTCTGACGAGACATGCCTTGCCGGGCGCGACCGCTCTCACGCAGATAGCGCGCGCCGTAGCGGTCAAGCAGGAACCGCTGGAATTTCCTGATGTTCAGACGATTAAAAAGCGGCTTG
>JAQULY010000461.1 GCA_028718445.1 Kiritimatiellia bacterium | reverse complement strand
GCAGGGAAAGATTCACAAAGAAACACGCCGTCAGGCTTTCTTGACAATGAAATAAGAGGGAGATGTCAATGAGTGCACGCATCGATTGTTGTATCGCAGCAACTGTGACTCTACTGGGCCTGGTGGCGTCGTCACGGTCCCAGGTGCTGAATGTCAACTTCACGGGCAGCGGCGGAAACACGTATGCCGGGCAGGGCGCCCTAACGGATCCTGGCAACAGCACCTGGAACAATGTGACCGGCGCCTCCGCCACCTATTCGGACTTGGTTTGGTCCGATAACACCCCCGCGACAGGAGTGTCGGTGGTGACGGCCAATGCAGCGGTTTACGCTGCCGGTTCACCCAGCATCAGTCTCTTCCGGGGCTACATATACAACCAGGGCGCGGTGTCGGGCTCCATCACCATCATCGGCTTGACCCCCGGCGCCGAGTACGACATCTACCTCTACTCGGGCGGTAACGCCACCACTTGGGCGACCATCTTCACAGTGGGCGGGATCAGCAGTAGCGCCCTGTCTACGACCAACACGTCCGCCTTTGTGAACGGGGTTGTCGATCCGATCAACGGCAACTACGTTATGTTTCTAAACCAGACGGCCGTGGATGGAAGCCTGACCATCCAGGTGCGAGGTGCCAGTACCTATTGG
The DNA here is from genome assembly GCA_028718445.1 of Kiritimatiellia bacterium. GTDB lineage: Bacteria > Verrucomicrobiota > Kiritimatiellia > RFP12 > JAAYLN01 > JAQULY01. The sequence goes on along the minus strand of JAQULY010000461.1, from coordinate 4,027 downwards.
GCCGTAGACGGACTGCAAGTGGCTTTGTCGCCCGAGCGCGAAAACAGCCCGGCCCCGCTGAACGTCAACTTCATGGGCAACGACAAAAACGCGTATGCCGGGCAAGGCGCCCTCACGGATCCTGGCAACAGCACATGGAACAATGTGAGCGGCGTATCCGCCACCTATTCAGGCCTGGTATGGTCCGATGGCACTCCCGCGGGGGGAGTGTCGGTGGTGACGTCCAATGCTCTGGGGTACACCTTCGGTTCATCCGGCATCAGTCTCTTCCAGGGCTACATATCCAAGCAGGGCACGTCGCCGGGCTCCATCACCATCAACGGTCTGATCCCCGGCGCCAAATACGACATCTACCTCTACTCGGGCGGTAACGTCACGGCCTGGGCGACCGTCTTCACTGTGGGCGGGATCGGCAGCAGCACACTGTCGACGACCAACACGTCCACCTTTGTGAACGGGGTTGTCGATCCGGTCAACGGCAACTACGTGATATTTTCGAGCCAGACCGCCGTGGGCGGAAGCCTGACGATCAACGTGCAAGGTCCCAGTACCTATTGGGCCGTCGACGGACTGCAAGTGGCTTTGTCGCCCGAGCGCAAAAGCAGCCCGGCCCCGCTGAACATCAACTTCACGGGCAGCGGCGGCACGTATACCGGTCAGGGCGCCCTGACGGACCCTGACAACAACACCTGGAACAATGTGAGCGGTGCATCCGCCACCTATTCGTGCCTGGTGTGGTCCGATGGCACTCCCGCTGGGGGAGTGTCGGTGGTGACGTCCAATGCTCAGGGGTACTCCTTCGGCACATCCGGCATCAGTCTCTTCACGGGCTACATATCCAAGCAGGGCACGTCGCCGGGCTCCATCACCATCAACGGTCTGACACCCGGCGCCAATTACGACCTCTACCTCTACTCGGGCGGTAACGCCACCGCTTGGGCGACCGTCTTCACGGTGGGCGGTACCAGCAGTAGCGCCCTGTCGACGACCAACACGTCCACCTTCGTGAACGCGGCTACCGATCCGATCAACGGCAATTACGTTAAGTTCCTGAAACAGACGGCCGTGGACGGAAGCCTGACGATCAACGTACAAGGTCCTAGTACCTATTGGGCTGTCGACGGGCTGCAATTAGCCCTGATGTCCGTGCAAGGCACGATCATGTGCGTGCGATGATCGTATCCACCACTACACGACAGTCTGTGGGGCACGACGGCGGCGCGCTGGCGCCGCGAGGGCCTGCCCGATGAAAAGCCGATTCATGAGTACTTCTGGGAAATGCATTGCGGACTCGTCAAGAATGGTATAAACATGCGCCTATGTGCACCGCCGATGGTCTATCTACAGAATGAGCCGGTAGCGATGCTGTATTGCGATGGGGGACTATGGAAACGTTCCGGGTTAGCATGGATGCGTCCGGTGGGTACGCCTTGACGGGAGACACCGTCCGTCTGGCGAGCGAATGCCCGAAAGTGACCATAGATGGTCAAGCGTGTCCGTTGCATTTTGAGGGGAGTGACCGGAAGAAGATGTCCCTGGGCGCCCTGTCGGGCGTGGTCTACGGCGGCGCATCCAACCAGGACGGCATTGCCGTCAGGCGTGAGCTGTTTCTGAGCGTGGACGGTCATACCGCGGCCCTGCGCGTCACGTTAAAGAACAACCGTTCCAAGGCCATTCGTCTTCAGACGGTCGAACCGATGCGGATGGCGAGGCAGTCGTCGTTCATCGTCGGCGACGCCGGCATTGACCGATGGCGTGTGCTGCGCTACCCGTTTCACAAGAGCGACATCCCCTCCTACTATCGCCCGACGGTGGTGGATAAGGATTTCACCGACGCGGTGTTTTCCTGCATCAACGCGGTGCCGGGCAAGGGTGTGCTCTACAACACGATGAACGTCGAGACCCGCACGATCACCAGCGGCCCGGTGATGATGGTCAAGAACGGCGAACGTCCCGATCTCCCGATACTGATGCTGGCCATCACCAATATCCGGAACCATTTCATTCTTCAGTCGCTCACCACCACCGAGGACCGGTCCTCCTTCGCCGATTTCACCATCACCTGCGATTTCGACGGCAAGCTCCTGGAGCCTGGCGAAGAGGCGGAAACCCATTGGCTGCTCATCGCCACCGGCGGACACGAAGGCGAATTGCTGGGACGATACACCGCGACGGTCGCCGAGCTCTACTCGGTGCCGGAGCCCAGGAAACCCTCCCTCACCGTCTATTGCACCTGGTATTTCTACACCTTTCTGGTGTGCGAGCGCTATGTGCTGGAAGAACTTGCTGCCATTAAGGCGCGGCGGATTCCGCTCGACGTCTTCCAGATCGATGACGGCTGGATGGACACCTATGGCGCCTATGAGCCGCACCCGGAAAAATTCCCGCGCGGCATGAAGTTTATCGCCGATCGCATCCGGGAGGCGGGCATGATTCCCGGAATCTGGGCGGCGCCGTTCGTGATCGACTCCAAGTCATCGGTGGTTCAGAAATATCCGGACATCTACCAGAAGGACCAGAACGGTCAGCTCATCATCTACGACACATCCGACCGTTACTGCTATGTGCTCGACCCCACCGCCCCTGACGCAGACGCCTACCTGCGGGACATCTTCGGGAAGTTCAAGGGTTGGGGATTTCGCTATTTCAAACTCGACTGGTTGCGGGCCGTGTACGAATTTCCGAACGTGGTCTTTCGCGACCCGAAAGTCAATCGCGCCGCCGCCTATGCCCTGGCCATGAGTCGTATTCGCGAGGTGCTTGGATCTGATGCGTTCATTCTGGCTTGCGGCGGCTTGGCCGATCCGGGTGGGATCGGGCTGGCGTACGCGGTCCGCACCTCGAAGGATGTGCGCGGCATCTGGAATGGGCCGGAAGGCGTAGCCAAATCGGGCGCCGTGATCCAGCTCAAACAGAATCTCCTGCGCAGCTACGTCAATCGCTTCTACCACAGCGATCCGGACGCCACACAAATCCGAATCCGCAAGGGGCGTTTCAGCGAACTGGAAACGAAATGTGTGGGCGTGTATCAGAGCGAGGGGCATTACACGGATGAAGAAGCGCGCACCATTTGTACCCACCAGTATCTGTGCGGCGGCCTGATCACCATTTCCGAGCGTTTTCCGGAATTGCAGGACGAACGGCTGGCCTTGCTGCGCCACATCAGCCCTGCCGTGACCCCCCCGGCCCGGATTCTCGATTTCGACGCACCGGCATGTCCCACCTTGTTCCTGACGGAGGTGAAGCCGGTGTGCCGTGAACTCGGCGATTACTGGACCCTCGCAATTGGCAACTGGGAAGACCATGTGACGACACGAGTCGTGACCCTCGGCGGGATGGTCGGCGTCACGGGTCGGGCAGTCAACCATGCCATCTTCGAATTCCACACTCAGCGTTTCCTCGGCATCTTCGGACCACAGGACACTATCAAGGTGGAGATTCCCGCGCATGGAGTCAGAGTGCTGCGGATCGTGCCGTGGACCGGACGCGCGCCTGTCGTTCTGGGCACAGATCTCCATATGACCGGCGGGGCCGCGGAGATCAAGGAACTGGTCATTGGCGATAGCGTCATACGCGGGAAGATCGAAACCCGCTGGCAGTATCCGGTTGTGATCACTGCCGGTTTTCCCGACAACGGAAAAGTGACCATTCGCAAAACCACCGTGCCCGTCGGCGGGGGTACGTTCGAGTGCAGCTTATAGGGGGACATATGTCAGGAACAGTCGCAGGGAGCAGACGGGCTTTGTTGCTGCGAGCCGGTTGTGGCGCGCTCATGCTGGGGGTGCTGACCGTCGGCTCCGGCTGCCGAAGCTGGAGGTTTGGCACACAGACCGTGGCGCTGACAGACGCGGGTCAGGCCTCTTTCAAGGTTGTTGTGGGCACCGCCGCCTCGGACAGGACCAAGGCCGCCGCCGCCGAGCTCACCAACTACCTGGGCCGCATCGCCGGGACACCCTTCGAACTGGCCACCGGGGAGGGCCGCCAGGGGCTCGCCGTGGGCGCCGTATCCGACTTCCCGGAGTTGGGG
>JAQULY010000460.1 GCA_028718445.1 Kiritimatiellia bacterium | reverse complement strand
ACATTGAACGACTGGCCTGATATGGATCGCGGATGGACGGCGGAAATGGCCGTGCCAGTGAGACACTTGACCGCTCGCGGCGAAAAATGGGGGCCTGGCAGCCGCTGGCGAATCATGGTTTCGCGATACAACTACTCACGCTACCTTCGGAACCGGGAACTCAGCATGTGCCCGCCCCTGCCATTCAGTAACTACCACCTGATAGAGCACTACGGGCGCCTGGTGTTCGGCTGAAGGGTCCAAGGCATCCTTCGCGTTCGGGCTACCGCGCCGCCAGCGCCTTTCGCACGAGCGCGGAGGCCCGCGTGGCGTCGGCGAAGCGGATCGCTTCGTCGAAGGCCGGCAGGCCCACGCGATCCACGGCCTTGATGAAGGACTCCATCCATTTCCTGCATTCGACGGCCGCGGGGATGCCGTCCTCGCGGTACGGGAAGATGTCCAGCGTCAGCCAGCCGCGGTAGTTGACACGCTTGAGCCAGTAGACCAGTTCCAGGTAGGCCGGCAGGTGCACGGCGCCGACCATCATGTCATCGTCCCAACTGCCGTAGTTGTCGTTGAGGTGCAGGTAGTCCAGTTTGCCGTGGCTGGCCAGCAACGCCGCGGCCTCGGCCACATTCTCGCCGCCCTGCAGCGAGTGGCCCACGTCCAGCAGCACGCCCACACGTTCCAGGTCCCGCACCAACAGCAGCGCCGAGGCCGCGCTGCGCACGAAACAGTGCGTGCGCGGCTCGCGCGGCTTGTACTCCACCAGCATGCGCACCTGGCGGTTGTGATCCATGCATTCGGCCAGGGCCTCGCGCATCCACTCCCAGACCGCGACGTAGTCGGCCTGGAAGTAATAGTCGTACCCGTCCTGGCCCGGCCAGACGTCCACGTAGGGGCATCCCAGTTCCGCGGCCCAGTCCATGACCTTTTTGATTTCGTCCACGCCCATGCGCCGGGTCTTGGCGTCGGGCGCCGCGATGCTGCCGCGTCCCCACTTGGCCTGCGTCCACAGGTCCGGCACCAGCATGCAGATCTTGAGGCCGCGGTCCTTGAATTTCTTCGCCACGGTCCGGATGTTACGGTCGTTCACGTGCCAGTTGCCGACCAGCTCCAGTCCGTCGAGACCCGGCACCTGTGTGGCCCGTTTCAGCATCTGGTCCATCGAGCGCGCCGGTCCGTAGCCGCTCAGGCAGTAACGGTCCGCGCAACTTCCGAAGGTCGGCAAACATGCTCCGAACTTATGCTTGGCAATCATGGCGTCGTTCCTTTCTTCTACCTCGGCGTGGCGTCAGGCAAGCCGCCGTCCACCGGGATAGTCGCGCCGGTGGTGGGTGACTGCCGCGTCACGAAATAGAGCACGGCGTTGGCCACGTGGCGTCCCGTCACGGCGGCCTTCAGCAGATTGCGGCTGCGGTAGTATTCGTGCAGCCCCTTCTCGTCGAGGCCGCGGGCCTTCATGCGGTCGGCGCCAACCTCTTCCCACAGCCCTGAGCGGTACTTACCTTCGGCGAAGACGGCATCCGGCGCCACCATGTTCACGCGAATGTCGTGCGGCGCGAACTCCAGGCTGGCGATGCGCCCCAACTGGTGGCAGGCGGCCTTGGTGGCGCTGTAGGCGCCGAACCCGGCGCTGGGCGAAGGCACGTTCTTGGTGGACATGATCACGATGTCGCCGCCATGCCCCTCGCGCGCCATTACACGCCCGGCCTCGGCCAGCACCAGCAGCGTACCGTCAACGTTGACGCGCTCCAGTTTGCGGAAGGCCTCCAGGTCCAGGTCCACGAGCTTGGAGACCAGCGCGATGCCAGCGTTGTGCACGACAATGTCGAGCCGGCCCATTTCGCGCAACACGCGCGCGAAAGCTTCACGCACGGCCACGGGTTCGGTCACGTCCATGGCCACGCCGGCGACGCGCCCCGGCGCCGCCGCGTTGAGATCGGCCACGAAACCGTCGAGCCGCGCGCCCGCCAAATCCGAGGCCGCGACGCGGCAACCGTTCTCCAATAGTACCTGGCAGACGCCATACCCGATGGCGCCGGCCGCGCCGGTTACGAGCGCGACCTTGTCCTGCAACGGTGCGGATGCACTCATGCCGCATTCCTTTCTATCAAGCGCTTTTGATTTCGTAGAGGTTGCCGTCGTCATCGTGCACGAAGGTGAGCAGAGCTTCGCCCTTGGGCACACGCATCACCTTGAACGCGTGCTCCTCGCACCGCCTCAGGAAGGCCTCCCGGTCTTTGACCGCCAGGCAGGCATGAACGATCCCGTCGTTGGAGGTTTTGCGGTTCGGGTCAACGAACACCTCAAACTGAAGCCCTTCGCCGGTGTAGTAGATCATCGCCAGGTCGGCGCCTACGCCGAAGAGGGCTTCCGATACCGGACGCGGCAGGTTCTTCGGTTCCGACTTCGTCAGCCCCAGAACGCCGACGAAGAAGCGATCCGCGTTGGCCACCGACCGGCACGCGAGTCCCATGTGTACCCAATTCATACCGGCACCTTCAGACTGCATCAAGCCTTGCCGTGTTTCAGCGTCTTGTACAGGTCCAGTGCGTCCTTCGGCTTCATGTTCGCATGAATCACCTGGTTGACCGCCTGGATCATGGCCGTGGGAGCATCGCTCTGGAAGATGTTGCGGCCCATGTCCACGCCGGCGGCGCCCTGCTGCACGGCGTTGTAGGCCATCGTCAGCGCGTCCAGCTCGGGCAGCTTTTTGCCGCCGGCCATGACGATCGGCACCGGGCAGGAGGCGGTGACGGTCTCGAAGCCATCCTCCACGTAGTAGGTCTTCACGTAGGTCGCGCCCAGCTCGGCGATCATGCGGCAGGCCAGCCGGAAGTATTTGGCGTCGCGCACCAGATCCTTGCCGACGGCGGTGACGCCCATCACGGGCACGCCGTGACGCAATCCGGCGTCTACCAGCTTGGTCATGTTGTGGATGGAGCGCGTCTCGAACTCGCCGCCAACGAACACCTGGATGCCGACGCCGGCCGCGTTGAGCCGGCCAGCGTCCTCCATGTCCATGGCGATCTCCTCGTTGGACAATTCCTTCAGAATGCTCGGTCCGCCGCTGGCGCGCAGCACGACGGGCAACTGGCTCTCTGGCGGAATCACGCTGCGCAGAATGCCGCGCGTGCAAAACAGCGCGTCACAGTAAGGCAACAGCGGCACGATGCTGAGGTCGATCCGCTCCAGACCCGTGGTCGGTCCCTGGAAGTAGCCATGATCCACTGCCAGCATCACGGTGCGCCCGCTCTTGGGGTTGAACACCTGCGCCATGCGGTTCTTCATGCCCCAATCCAACGAACCGCAGCCCTTGAGGAAGAAGCCCGGCGTCTGTTGGGGAACGTTCTCCTGGTAACACTTGTCTTTCTTGCTTACGTCTGCTTCCGGCATGGTAGTGACTCCCTTCTATCCGATTGTCTCGATTTCCTTCGACTCCTGTCGATTCCTGTCGATTCCTGTCGATTCCTGTCGACTAAAGTAGTCCTGAGCCCTGAACCCGCTCTCACCCGCCCCTGACGGCTCGCCTCGCGGCCTCCGCGATGCGTTTGACGCCCGGCACGTAGAACTCCTCCATGGGTGGCGCGAAAGGGGCCGGCGTGTTGGGCGCCGCCACGCGTACCACCGGCGCGATCAGGCTCTCCATCATCTCCTCCGCGGCAACGGCGGCGATCTCCGCGCCAATGCCGGAGCGCCGCGGATTCTCCTCGACGGTCATCAGACGCCCGGTCTTGGCGACGGAGGCCTTGACCGTATCCCAGTCGAACGGCACCAGCGAACGGGGGTCAATGACCTCGACGCTGATCCCCTCCGCCGCCAGCAGTTCGGCGGCCTGCAGGCTGCGGTGCATCATCAGCAGCGTCGCCACGATCGTGAGGTCCGTGCCTTCGCGCCGCACCACGGCGCTGCCGAAGGGCACGGTGTAGTCTTCGTCCGGAATATCGCTGGAGGCGTCCACCGCCCCGCTCTCGGCGCGCGCACCCTTTGAGCCGTATAGCTTCTTGTGCTCGAAGATCATCACCGGATCGTCGCTGCGCACCGCCGACCGCAGCAGGCCGACGGCGTCGTAAGCCGTCGCGGGACAGACCAGCTTGAGGCCGGCGACCGGCATGAACAGCGTTTCCATGCTCTGCGAATGCTGCGCGCCACGTCCGGTGACGCCCACCGGCACGCGCATCACCAGCGGCACGGTCAGCTTGCCGCCCGACATGTAACGCATCTTCGGTATCTGGTTGGCCATCTGATCCATAGCGCAATACAGGAAATCGCCGTACTGCACGTCAGCGATCGGCCGCATGCCCATCAGGGCCGCGCCCAGCGCCACACCCGTGAAGCCGTTCTCGGCGATCGGCGTGTTGATCGCCCGCTTGGGGAAGGCCTCTTCCAGTCCGAGCGTGACGGTGAAGGCCCCGCCCCACCCGCCAGGAATGGCGATATCCTCGCCAATACAGAACACACGCTCGTCGCGCGCCATCTCGCTCCTGATCGTCTCGCGCAACGCTTCGGCTATCGTCTGACGCTTCATGCCACGCCCTCCACAAACAGGTCTTCCAGAGCATCTTCGGGTTTGGGATCAGGAGCGGACATGGCCCGCTTGACCGCCACCTCAATGTCCGCGTCAATCCCGACGCCGAGTTCGTCCAGGGCGGCTTGGTCGGCCACGCCCTGCGAGATCAGGTGCGCCGCGTAGCGTTTG
>JAQULY010000459.1 GCA_028718445.1 Kiritimatiellia bacterium | reverse complement strand
CGCGCACCGTGCCCAGCGCCCCAGTCTCTCTTGAAATCCGCGATCCATAAGGCTCCCGCGAACGCACGTCCTCCCTGCCTTTCTCAGATCCTTGATTTTCTTTCTCACCCCTGCCGCGCGAATACTCCTCCTGCACGGTGCGACTCGCCGCCAAGCCTGCGCCTGACGGGTGGTTGAACGACCGGCCCAATCCTGAGGATTCCGTGCTGGCCATCGCCTACGTGAGGCGTTCAGGCGAGTCGTATATGCTTCGCAACATTCCCCCAGGGCGCTACTGGCTCATGCTAGGGATCAACGCCCCACATTCGTATCGTTCGCAGGTGGTGTTCTGCAAGGAAGTCGAGTTGGAAGCAGACCGGGAGTTGTCACTCGATCTGAGTGTGCCGGAACGTCCGAGCGCGAAGCTGGAACCGCCGCTCAAGGGGGATGCCGGTGAATAGAGCCATAGTCCAATATGTAATGTTGGCGCTCCTGTTGGCCGCGGCAACCGTACCACCGATCATCAGGCACCATGCATGGAAGCGCGCGCTGTCGGGCTTCGCAAAGACGCTGCTGGGGATCTATATACCCTTCCTAGTCTTCCTTTTGGCATGTCTCCTCACTCCAAACTGGAAAGGAGGCTGCCGCTGGGGATGGGTGGACTGCTTCCAAGCGGGGAAGCTCGCACTCGTGCCGCTGGTGCTGTGGGCGATGGCGGCCATCTATGCGACGGAGATCTGGTCACCGGGACGAGCGCCACGGCCTTGGTCTGTCCTGGGTATCCTACAGGGCGCGGTGGTTAGCGGTGTGTGTTTGTTCCATGGTGTTTTCACGATAGGGTTGGACAGGGAATACAGTTGGGGCCTTGTCGTGCCGTTGTACGTAGCCGCGTGGTACATGTTGCGCACAGTGCAGTATGCGCAACGCGGCTTGCTTAGATGGCCAATGTGGCACTTGGGGTTACTTGGATCCGCTCCCTTCTGGGCCGTCAGCGTGTGGCTGTCGCGCGTGCAATACACCAAGCTGCCTGAAGCACCTCCTTCATGCTTCGTCGTCTCCGCCGCGATGCGCGGCCACACACGGCTGGTCGGGCCGTTGTCGGCCGTTGCCGGTGGCCGATACGCCAATCGCCAACTGGTGACATTCTGGCGGTTGGAGTCCGTCTGGTCGCGATTCAGTCCCGGCACGCACCGGTCTTTCCGGCGCATCTACAATGTACTTGGAGCGACAGTCGCCGCCCATGTGAGAAGCCCTTGGACCGCGGACGCGGTTTTCCTTCTGCTCAAACCGATGGAGGTCATGGCCCGATCGGTGAACTACGTAGCGGCCTACCGCTCACGCGAAGCGCAGGCACAGGTTTCCAAGGATACGGGAGCATGCAGTAGTCTCAGAAAGGGATAGAGAAGATGAACGCCACGCAAACGCCGACAGTGCCCGCCCTGCCTCCGCTACCACTAGCTACTGATGCCATGTGGCGATGGGGCCACGACTACGATACGCCGCCGCCGGCCACAATCGGCGCCATCCTAGATGCGTTGCTGAAACGGCCGGGGGCCTTGTTGCGTGGCGTAGTGGATGGCGGCGTGAACGCGCCGACCGCACGCCTTTGGTTGCTAGCGGCATTCGGCATGGCCCTCTACGGCTTGGTCGTCGGGATTTTTCCCGGCGGTCGGCAGGTCTGGGTCGCGCCGTTGAAACTGGCCGCCGGAATGCTTTTGGCGGCGGTCATCTGCTGGCCCAGCCTCTATATCCTTGTTTGCCTGGGTGGGGGTAAGCAATCTCCCTGGCAGGTGGCCGGCCTGCTGGGTTGTACGCTGGCACTGATGACGACGCTGATGGTTGGCTTCGCACCGGTGGCTTGGATTTTTACACAATCGACGCGCGAGGCAGCCTTCATGGGCACCTTGCACCTCCTGATGTGGGTGGTCGGCTGCCTCTTTGCCCTTCGCCGCCTTGGCGATGGGTTGCGCTTTCTCAACGGTCGGGGGATGCCGACGCTGGTGCTCTGGGGATTCGTGTTTGTGCTCGTAAGTCTGCAGATGACCACGACGTTACGGCCGTTGCTTGGACCTTTCACGGGGTGGCAACTGGCACCGCGGGAGTTCTTCCTTCAGCACTGGTTCGATTAGCCATATGGTCATGAGGAGCCCGCTCACATCGACCGGCGCAGGCCTGCGCGGCCCCACTTTGGCCGTCCGCGAGGTACGGCGACACCGTCCGTCTTGGTACGAACGCGCCGCCGCACTCTGCCGAATGGACGAAGCGATCATAGAGGCGATTGCTGACGACAGGAAGCATCAGTTGGCGGGAAAGGACTGGGCGCTCACGATCGTTGTATGCATGGCTGTGACTGGCGCGGCGTACGGCAGTTGGCGATCACCCCAACAGGCCATGTACGGGGCCATCAAGATGCCCGCGATGATGCTTGCGACAGTCTGGGTCAGCGCCGGCATTGCGACTATGCTGAACTGGCTGCTGGGCATGGGTCTGAGCTTCCGGCAGGTATGTCGCTGCATGCTAGCGGCGCTGGCGGTGGCCTCGCTGCTGTTGGCGGCCTTGGCGCCGGTCGTGGCTTTCTTCGCATGCCGTCTGGCGGGACCAGACATGCACGGCGCCGCGCTCTCGTATCGCTTGCTGCTGGGTACTCTCGTGGCGCTGGTGGGTGTGGCTGGGTTGCTCGGTGTCGGCCGGCTGTACCGGATGATGGCGCGGCTTGCACCCACACCGGCCGTGGCGCGACGCACGCTACTGGCCTGGATTCTGGTTGCCGGCCTGGTGGGTTCGCAGAGTTCTTGGCTACTAAGCCCCTTTGTACAGCGTCCGCATCAACCGGTCACGTTCTGGAATCCAACGGCCTTCGAGAGCAACTTCTTCGAGCACCTCTGGGCGACCATGATCAGTGGCACCGTCCTGCGGTGAGCATGACCCCATGAACATCAAGCTAATAGCTCCGGCCGTTACACGGCGTCCCATGGACAGCGACTGGAAGACGCATATGGCGCCGCCGCTGGCGCTGCTGGTGCTTGGCGCGCTGACGTCGCCGGAACACCGTGTGACGGTCGTCGACGAGTGCGTCCAGCCGCTGCGGCTGGACGACGCGCCGGACCTGGTCGGCATCACCGTCAAGGCCGACACCTTTGGCCGCGCCTGCAAAATCGCGGCCACCTATCGGAGACGCGGCGTGCGCGTCGTCTTCGGCGGCATCCACCCGACCGCCTGTCCGGCCGAGTGCGCCAAACACGCCGACGCCGTCGTGATCGGCGAGGCCGAACGACTCTGGCCGCGGCTGCTCGCGGACTGTCTGGGCGGCACACTGCAACCGCTCTACCGCAACACAACCCCGGTGGATCCGGCGGAAACGCCCATACCGCGCTGGAAACTGCTCGACTCCCGCCGTTATCTCTTCACCAACACGATCACGGCAGGACGCGGCTGTCCGTGGCGTTGCGCCTTCTGTTACAACAGCTCGCCGAATCTCGACGCCACACACCGCATGAAGCCCGTCGCCAACATCCTGCACGAGATCGCTTCGCTGGGCACGTGTCACGTGATGTTCATTGACGACAACCATGATTACACGCACTACAATACGTCGCGTTGCGTCTTCCGTCCGGCGCGCATGACGCCCGACGAATTGGAGCGCGGGTACCGCTGGATGTATGAGCGCGTCTATTCCTGGGAGGGCATCCGGCGTCGTTGGCCGCGCATGTCGGGTCAGACAGCAGCGTATCTGCAATTTAATCTGATCTACCGCAAGTTCGGCAAGACGACGTCCGCGCTGGGGAATGTTCTGGGCATGCGCAATCTGGCACGCCTGGCGAAATGGGTCGCGTACGGTTCCGAGAGTGCGACACGGCGGGCGGCGGGTAGCCTCAGGCTGGCTGACCGCGGCATGACCTTCCATCCCGCGCCTGAACCAGTTGTCAGGTGACAGGAGAGTATCATGAACGCATTACCCACGATGAAACGCTGGGCTCGCACGGCCCGTTGGATCGCCACATTTGTGCAAGTAGGCGTCGCGTTCTACTTCTTCATCTTCCCGGGCGTACTGACCGTCCGCAACCTGCTGGATCCGGCACTGCGCCGCCCCGGCATTCCCGCAGCCGCCTGGCGGCTGCACCGCGACTTGGTGCCGCGCATCGCTCGCTGGTCACGCGAACGCATTGCCTCGGGGGTGGCCAGTCGCCTGCCGCTGCATGAAGTTCCCAGCACGGAATGGCCGATCTTCGGGTCCGTGTTCTACCTGCATGCCACCGAGGCGCTGCAGACTGACTGGGAGCGCCAACCGGCGCAGTCTCGCGGAGTTGCCCCGGTGATCTACGCCCGTACGGCAATTGACGCCTGCTTGCGCGTGCTTCTCGATCCCGCGCATCACACTTGGGTGCGGCAGCACTGGGGTGAAGACTACCTTCATGACAGGAACGTCTTCTTCCGATCGCTGCTGATTGCCGGCATCGGCAGCTACACGCGCCTGACCGGCGACACGCAACACGTCCCCATGCTGCGTGACCAGATCGTTACGCTGGCGGGCGCACTTGACGCCTCGCCGACGGGTTGGTTGGAGGACTATCCTAGTGAGTGTTACCCGATTGACGTGCTCGTGGCCGTAGCCTGGATGCGGGAGTATGCGCCACTCGCGGGGGTGGACATCGCCGAGTTCGTCCAGCGCGAAAGGCGCGCGTTCACCGGCCCCCGCCTCGACGC
>JAQULY010000458.1 GCA_028718445.1 Kiritimatiellia bacterium | reverse complement strand
CATGCGTGGCGCCTGCAGGGCCTGGTGCCATACAGCGGCGATGTGAAGATCGATCCGCAGGCGGAACGGCGCGATGGCTTCACTGAGCCTGATTATGAATTCATGCCCGATGGGGCGATCATTTGTCTGATGCGAACTTCCGACGGTTGCGGCGTGGGGCCGCTGCTGCTGACGCGATCGACGGACGGTGCGCGGACGTGGTCGAAGCCGACGCGTTTCGATGCTTTCGGCAAAATGCCGCAGTTGATGACGCTGAAAGACGGCACGACGCTGGCGTCGTATGGCCAGTCGGGCGGGCCGGGCTATTTTGTCGTGCGTGCGACGCGCGATCGTGCCGGATTGACATGGGGCGAGCCGACGAAAATAACGTATTCGCCGCGCGGTGGCGATGCGTGGGACTCGTGCGGCCATACCGAAATGGTGCCGCTCGACGATCACACCGCGCTGATCGTGTACAGTGATTTCAATACGCCCAATGACAAGGGCGTGAAACGAAAAACGATTCTCGTCAGGCGGATCACAACGAGCAGCGAGGCGGCGGCGACCTCGACGGTGCGGTGAGGTTGATGATCCGCTTTTTGCGTTGCCCGCTGCGCCAACCGCGCCCTATCATGCCCTCGTCTGCTCATTGCCCTCGAGGCCAAAGGAACGCGACATGGCGACCGGCATCAAAATCGAGAACTGCCTGCTCCAATACAAAGGCAGGAACATCCCGCTCATCTCCGGCGAGTTCCACTACTGGCGCGTTTTGCGCGAGAACTGGCCGGAGATTGTCGCCCAGATCAAACGGATGGGGCTTCAGACCGTCGCCACGTATGTCCCGTGGAACTACCACGAGCTGAAGCCGGGCAAGTACGACTTTGCCGGCAAGACCAGCCCTCAACGCGACCTGGCCGGATTCCTCGACCTGTTGAAGCGGGAAGGTCTCTATGCCATTGTGCGCCCCGGCCCGTACATCTATGCCGAGTGGGTCCACGGCGGACCGCCCGAGCGCGCCACCCGCCATGACCGCATGTCGCCCGAATTCCTGGCGATGGCGCGCGACTACATCCTGAATGTCTGCAAGGTGCTGGCGCCCCGGCAGATCACCCGCGGCGGCAACATCGTCATCTGCCAGTCCGATAACGAGCCCTACCCGCCAATCGAAAGCTTCGGCAACCAGATCGGATGCTTCAAGGACAAGGGTCTGTTCAAGACCTGGCTGAGGGACGAAAAGTACCGCGGCGACCTGGCGCTGCTGAACCGCCGCTGGCGAACGGCGTTCACCTCCTTCGACGATGCCTGTTTCTATTTCCATGAGATCTGCGTGAACGTGGAGTTGCCGCTGGCGCAACGCCTGCTGCCAGGCGGGGACAGCCATTGGCGTTACGCCGATTGCCTGGAATTCATCGGCTGGTATGCCGCCCGCGTCGTCGCGACCATCGGCGGCTACCTCAAGGAGGGCGGCATCGAAGTACCCATCTACGGCAATAGCTGGTCGCCGCTATACGCCGACTTTACGCGCTTCTGCCAGGTGGCCGACCTGGCGGGCATGGACATTTATCCCGGTCCCTTCATGGAAACCGGCGACACCATTAAGGACGGCTGGCTCTACAACATTGACATCCTGAAGATGGCCGAGGCGGACGTCACCAACGGCAACGTCTGGTCCGCGGAGTTCCAGAGCGGCCTCTACCCGATCACCATGGGCTATATGCCGCCCCAGCATTACAGGTTCGTGCCTCTGGCCCTGATGGCGCGCGGCATGAAGGGCTGGAACTGGTACATGCTGGTCAACCGCGACAACTGGTACCACTGCCCGATCAACGAGTGGGGCCGCACCAACGAGTACTTCCCTTACCATCAGCAGGCCGTGGCCGCCGCCTTGGCGGTGGAGCCTTGGCGTCGCCGGCCCGTCAACGATCTCTCCATGCTGGTCTACAAGCCGCACCGAGTTATTGACCCAGGCAATTTCGAGGCGACCTTCCACGCGCTCGAGGCCGGCGGCATCGCCTACTCCTACTTCAATCCCGACTCCGGCAAGGCGCCGGACACTTCCGTCCTGCTCTACACGGGTGCGGACTGGATCGCGGGCGAGGCCGCGGCCGGACTGGAGCGCTTCGTACGCGCCGGCGGCACACTCGTCACCTTCAGCCGTTACCCGGCCCGCGACGAATTCGGCCACCGCATATCGAACCTGCCGTTCGTCGAACCCGAGGGTGCCCGCCCCACCAATCTGCCGCTCACGGTGCGCTACCGTGGAGGGTCAACCGTGCTGCGCCATGGCGGCCACATGGACCGGAAAGTCAACTTCGTCTATTTCCGCGAGGTGCCGGGAGAGCCAATTTGCGTCACGCTCTCGACGGAAGCGAAGGAGGCGCTGGTGGACATCGGCTCGGCCGACGTCACCACATTTGCCATCGGCTACGCACGTCAACTCGGCCGCGGCAAGATCATTTACATCGGCAGCAATCCTTCAGAGGAGATTCTGCGGCTCGTGTTAGAGCAGGAAGGCCTGGCCGGCCATGTTACCTGCGCGACGCCGAAGGTCAGCGCGAGCGTGCACCGCCATCTCCGTAACGACAGCCTGGCGCTGTTCGTGATCAACCGCGGCGACGCCCCCCAGAACGCCGTGGTCGGCATGAATCTGAAGCGGCTCGGACTGCGTCCGGGTGCGGCCTATGCCGTCACGGACGTGGCAGGCGGAGCCCCGCGCACATGCAGGGGACGGGATCTGGCCGCCCTGCTGGTCGCGGTAGACGCCCACGACGTGGCGATTCGACTGATCCGGAAGTCACGCTAGGCGCTGACGTGTCCAGCGCCGCATATCCTCGGCCATACGGGCGGAGGCGGCATCGTCGGCGGTGTTGACGATCATCATCAGTCCGCGCGGATCGAGGTTGCGCAGGAAGAACTCGACATCCTCGGCCTCGACGCAACTGATGAACAGCAGCTTGCCGCTGGCCTGGATGCGCTGCATGCAGGGCAGTTGCCGGCGGAATGGCGGCGAGCTCGGATCGTGGCCGAACTGGATGACCGCCAGTTCGGGTATGCCCAGCAACGCATCGAGATGGTGGGCGCAGCCGTCGTGCCAGTGCAGAACGGACCTCGGTGAGTGTCCGATCGTTTCGCGCAAGGCGGGCAGAAATACTTCTCTATACATCTCGGGCGAGAAGTTGATGGCCATGTCGTCCTGGGCCGTTACCAGACGTCTGTCGCCCCAGACCGGCATCCAGTTAACGCACCCGTCGTTGTAGCGCATGACCCTGGGATAGACCAGGTCGTAGGCCCGATTGCATTCGCGCGCCAAGCGCAGCGCAAAGTCGCGCATGCGATCCGGGTCCTCGAGAGTGGCGATCAGAAACGCCTCCGTGCCCATCGCCTGCGAGATCCAGTCGGTCGGGCCGCCGAAGTCGGTCACCCCGAGCAACAGGCGTCCCTGGCATTGCTCCGCGAAGTAGTCGACAGTCTCCAGATGGGCGCGCCAGTAGGCATTGTCCTCGTCGAACCGAAACCGATCGGCCTCATCCAGCGAGCGAATCAGCGGCTCATGCCAGACCGTGTCGGCGCCGAAGGCCGGCTGCGCGCCGCAAAAACCTGCAAACACGTTGGGACCATACGCGGGAGAAAGATAGCGGAACAGGTCCGTGTGCCAGTTCCACGCGGTGCGACGCCAGCGCGATAGACGGTAGAACTTGCGCGGGTCGAGGTATTTCTCCGGCCCTTCGGCCAGCATCCACGGCTCCGCCGGCGGACGATCGGGATTGGGATTCTGAATGTGTGCGATCGGCAGATCGTCAATCACCTCCCGGCGCCAGAAGGCTTCATACCGACGGCGCAACCGCGCCCATTGCGGAATCTCATCGAAGTGCATGGCTGTGCTCCTGTCATGCCTGCCTCTTTGACAGAACTCATGTGATGATGCAGGATCAACTCAGGTCATTCAAGCATTTCACATGTCCGGTGGACGAACAATCATGAAACCATGAGCGTGAAATCTCACAGGCGGCAGCGCATCGTCTTCGTCGGCGACCTGCAGGTTCACTCCATCAGGGAGGCCTGCCAGGGCGCGGCCGAGTACTGCGGAGGACGGTCGGACTTGGATTTCGACCCCTGGCCGGTACGATATGACGATCCGGACACGATCCGGCGGCTGAAGCCCGAACCGTCCGATGGGATCCTGGCTTCCGGTGCCGCCACCACCGCCCTGCTTGCCGAGCGCGTGCCCTGGCTCGCGCGCTGCGTTTTCTTCCTCTCCAACGGCGAGTCCCCGGCGACGCCCGGCGTCGAGCTGGACGAGCCAGCGATCGGACGCATGGCTGCCGAGCACTTGCTGCAGCGCGGCTACCGTCACCTTGCCTTCTTCGGCTCCGCCTCGAAACGCTGGTCGGCCCTGCGCGCGCAAGGCTTCGAAGCGGCGGCGCGCAGGGCGGGCATTGCCGTGACCTGCCACGAGTTGCCCCTACGCACACTGCCGATCTACTGGTCATACCGCCGGGCGCGTCCGAGTTCTGAGCTGGCGTGGCTGATAGACGGACTGCCCAAACCGTGCGGCATTCTCGCGGCCAACGATGTGATTGCCTGTTTCGCGATTGAGGCCGCGCGCGATGGCGGATTGCGCGTGCCGCACCAGGTGGGCGTGATTGGCGTGGATGACGATCCGGTTCCCAATGCCGCCGCCGGGCTGGCGATCACGAGCGTACAGGCCCCTTTCCGCGAGGTC
>JAQULY010000457.1 GCA_028718445.1 Kiritimatiellia bacterium | reverse complement strand
AGCCTTGCGCTGCACCTTGATGAGCTTGCCCAGACCCGGAATCACGAATCCGGTCTTGCTCTTGGCGCCGGCGTAGGCGATCGCCAGCAAGGCTTCGACGGCGAGTTTCGCCTGAGACTTGCTGATTTCAGCGGCATCCGCAATGGCGCCCATGATCTGGGCTTTGGTCTTCGGCGCCTTGACGGCAACCTTCTTCACGGGTTTTGCCGCCTTGGCGGCTTTCTTCACTTTGGCCATGTTTTGCTCCTGTGGGGTTTAACTAGTATGCCCAACGACGTTTCAGAATACGTAATATTTCGGGAAAAGCAACAGGAAAAATCGCGAACGCGCGTTTTTTCTGGCAATTCGGTGTCGCGGCACTTGCCCTGCGCCGGTACGCGAGGCACAATATCCACCGGCCGCGCGCCATGCCGACGGCCGCGAATGGTGGAGGATTGCCGCCGTGCCTGTCTACGAATATATAGCCATAAATGCCGATAAAAGCTGCGATTTCTGCTTGTCCGGATTCGACGAACGCCAGGCGCTTGGCAGTCCCGTGCTGAACGTCTGCCCGCGCTGCGGCGCGCCCGTGCGCAAGGCGATTTCGCGCGTGGCGATCGGTCATTCGAAATCTTCGCTGGACGATCGCGCCAAGGCCGCTGGTTTCAGGAAATTGAAGAAAATCGGACGCGGCGAGTACGAAAAGCAGTACTGAGTGACCCTATGGCGGGCAGTTCGGCCGCCTTGTGGTCGAACCGCCTTTTCCAGGGAGAATTGCCTAGGCGCGCCGACAGTGGTCAAGCACGCGCCGGATTTCTTCCTCCTGACGTTCGATGCTCTCGCAGAGGTGGCGCTGCACGGTCGCGCGGCGCAGGTTGTGAAGCGGATCGCGAACCTTGAAGTAGCGGTTGCCGTCGGCATGGTCGCAGAAGAAACGCACCGATAGTTCGAACGCGATCGTCCAGACCGATTCCGCCAGGTAGTCGGCATCGGCGCTCGTCAGGAACTGTCCGGCATAGCGGAAATAGCCGCGTGCGACGGCGTCCAGCAGCCCCAGGTCAAGTTTCGCTGAGCGCGGGTCGTCAGGTTCTTCGCCTGCCGGATTGCAGGTGGAGCGCACACAGTCGCCAAAATCGTAGTGCACCAGACCGGGCTTGCTGGTATCCAGGTCTATCACGGCCACCGCTTGTCCGGTGGTGCGCGAGATCATCACATTTGCGACCTTGGGGTCCCCGTGCACGGGGCGGCGCGACAACAGCCCCTTGTCCGCAGCCTCTTCCAGGCGCCCGGCGCGAGTACGGCGCCGCTCGATGTAGGCCAGCATCGCGCGGCTGTTCGGACACGCATTGGCGCGCGCATGGCCCTCGGCTGTGGCCAGCACCCGGTCGAGCTGCGCCAGGTAGCGCGGCGTGATATGGAAACCCTCCAGGGTGTCGGCCAGGCTGGTGGCGGGCAGATCGTGCAGCAACTGTTGGAAGCGGCCGATCGCCACTCCCACCTGCATGGCGTGGTCCGCGTCTCGCACCCGCGCGGGCGCATGCGCATCCGGCACCAGCGTGACGGCACGCCAGCAGCCGCCGTCCTCCAGCACATAGTCACGCCCGTCGCGGGTCGGAATGATGGACGGCATGTGCCAGAGGGCGCCATCCGTCTCCGCCGCCACGCGGCGTC
Source organism: Kiritimatiellia bacterium (assembly GCA_028718445.1). GTDB lineage: Bacteria > Verrucomicrobiota > Kiritimatiellia > RFP12 > JAAYLN01 > JAQULY01. The sequence continues at coordinate 3,065 of JAQULY010000457.1, read as the reverse complement.
CGACATGGTCGCCCAGCACGCGCAGGTTGGCCATCACGGCGCAGGGATCGCGAAAGACGTTGTGGTTCAGCCGCTGCAGGATGAAGGTGTGGTCGGGGTCGCGCGTGGCGACCAGGAAGGTGTCGTTGACATTGCCGCCCGGCAGACGCGTGACCGACGCGATGGGATGGCGCGCGAAGAGCGGGGCCGCCCACCTTGACGCCAGCCGGTCAATGGTATCCGTGCCTTCGTTGGGGTCTGTGGCCATGAAGCCCGCATGCTCGCGCTTGCCGGTTTCCTTGTCGAGCGCATTTTTCGCGCCGACCAAAACCGCTTGCAGCACCGGCGTCATCTTCGCTATATTAATTGATCCATTGGAGAAAGAAGGACATGGCAGTCACCATCAGGCTACGCAGAACCGGCTGCAACAACCAGGTATCGTTCCGTGTCGTCGCGACCGATTCGCGGGCGCCGCGTGACGGTCGTTTCCTGGAAGTGTTGGGCTGGTACGATCCCAAGCGCGAAGGCGAGAACTACCAGTTGGACATGGAACGCGTGTCGTTCTGGCAGGGCCAGGGCGCGCAGGTGTCCGAAACCGTGGGCAGCCTGTTGCGCCGCGCGCGCAAGGCCGTCACGGCCACTGCGTAGACGGATACGGGAGTGGGCTGCCGCGCTATGGGCACGCCGCTGCGGATAGACGTGATCACGCTCTTTCCGGGCATGCTGAAAGGCTTCCTGGAGGAGAGCATGCTGCGGCGTGCGACGCGTCAGGAGGCGGTGCGGTTCCGCGTGGTGGATTTGCGCGATTTCGCCCACGATGCGCGACGCACGGCCGACGATCGCCCTTACGGCGGCGGGCCCGGGATGGTGATGAAGCCGGAGCCGCTCTTTGAGGCGGTCGAGGCGGTACGGACGGCAGAGGCCCGGGTGATCCTGATGACCCCGCAAGGGCGGCGGTTCGATCAGGCGTGCGCGCGGCGTTTGGCGCGCGAGACGCACCTGGTGCTGGTCTGCGGGCACTACGAGGGCGTGGATGAGCGCGTGCGCGAGGCGCTGGCGACGGACGAGTTGTCCATCGGCGACTACGTTCTGACCAACGGCGCCTTGCCCGCGGCGGTGGTGGTGGATGCGGTGGTGCGGTTGCTGCCCGGCGTGCTGGGCGGCGGCGAGGCGGCCACGCGCGAGGAATCGTTTACGGAGAATTTGCTGGAGCACCCGCAGTACACGCGGCCGCCGGAATTCCGGGGCATGCGCGTGCCGGACGTGCTGCTGGGCGGGAACCACGCGGAAGTGGCCGCCTGGCAACGGGAACGGTCGCGGCAGCGCACCGCCCGGCGGCGGCCCGATCTGCTGCCGTCGGACGGCAGCCGTGCCGGCGGGCGGACGCGAACGAAGAGGTTGTGACAAGGAAGCAATGCGCACGGCGCGCAACGGCGCGCGTGAATGAGGAGAGAGAGTCATGGTGGCCAAAGCGATCGACAAAATCAACGCCGAGGGGTTGCGCGGCGATGCGCCCAGCTTCAAGATCGGCGACGGCGTGCGCGTGCATGTTAAGATCAAGGAAGGCGACAAGGAGCGCGTGCAGGTCTTCGCGGGCACCGTGATCTCCCGCAGCGGCCGAGGCAGCACCGAGACCTTCACGGTGCGCCGCATATCTTTCGGCGTCGGCGTGGAGAAGGTCTTCCCCGTGCACTCGCCTTCCATCCAGAAGGTGGAAGTCGAGCGCTCCTCCCGCGTGCGCCGCGCCAAACTTTACTACCTGCGCGATCTGACCGGCAAGCGAGCTCGCCTGCGCGAGGTATAGACCGGCACGCATGCGCGGCCACGCCGGTCAAACAGCGTCATGTCGCATGCTCGAGTTCGAACGTAATCATTGGCTGGCATATCCCGGCAGCCTGCTGGCGGGCGTGGACGAGGTCGGCCGCGGCCCCCTGGCCGGGCCGGTATTTGCCGCCGCGGTGCACATGCCGCGCGAGACCGCCGAGACACTCTACGCGGGCCCGTTGCGCGATCTGACCGACAGCAAACAACTCTCCGCCACCCGTCGCGAGTACTTCCATGCGTTCCTGCTGGCGGCGCCGGACGTGCGCATCGGCATCGGTTCGGCCTCGGTGGCCGAGATAGACGAAGTCAACATACTGTGCGCCACCCACCTGGCCATGCGCCGGGCCGTCTTGGCCCTGCCCCCGCCGGCGGCGGAACACGTGCTCGTGGATGGCCTGCCCGTGCGCGGCCTGCCCTGTCCCTCCACGGCCATCGTGCAAGGCGACTGCAAGAGTCTGTTGATTGCCGCCGCCAGCGTTGTGGCCAAGGTTGTCCGCGACCGCCACATGCGCGAACTCGATGCGCTCTATCCCGCCTACGCGTTCGCCTCCAACAAGGGCTACGGTTCGCATGCCCACGTCGTGGCCCTGCTGCGACATGGCCCTTCGCCCGTCCACCGGCGCAGTTTCCGCCCCGTTCAGGATGCCTGGGACGCCAGGTTGCCGTTGCCTCCCGCGGAGGAATCGGCCACGGGATGAACGACGCCTTGCTGGCTTTCTGGCGGCGGCCCCTTCAATGGCTGCGCGCGCGCCTGGCGGGGCTGACCGGGCAGGTTCCCAACGATCGGGAGGACGCCGGAAGGTGGGGCGAGGCGGTGGCCGCCGATTGGCTGCGGCGACAGGGCTACACGATTCTGGGCAGACGCGTGCGGCCGAACCGGCGCGACGAACTCGACCTCGTCGCGCGCCGCGGCGACACACTGGTCTTTGTCGAGGTCAAGACGCGCCGCAGCGAACGCTTCGGGAGGCCGGCGGCGGCGGTTGACCGGCGCAAACGGCACAGCCTGTGCCGCGCCGCCGCGCGCTACCTGCGCCGGCTGCGCTATCCCGCGTTGTTCTATCGTTTCGACGTCATCGAAGTCGTCGGGCGCCAGGACGAAACTCCCGTAATTCGCCACATCGAGGATGCTTTCCGGCCCGATCCGCGCCGCTTCCGTGCTACGCCTCCACGCCCATAGCACGGTCAGCAAATCGCTCCGGCTCACATGCACCCCACTTGCGCCCCATCTCACTGACCAATTGCAGAGGCTCTTGATCTGACGA
>JAQULY010000456.1 GCA_028718445.1 Kiritimatiellia bacterium | reverse complement strand
CCCTTGAATGATTCACCGCGCGTCTTGAGCATCTCCTCCGCGAAATAGACGCAGCCATGTCCCGTTGCTTCCGGATGTATCGGCGCGTCGCCGCGCTTAACCGTTTTTCCGGTCGAGTCGCGGGAGAGCTCGTTGCGCAGTTTCTTGTATTGATCGAACATATATCCAAGCTCTCGGTTGCCCACGCCGATATCGCCGGCGGGCATGCCCGCGTCCGGGCCGACGTGCCGGCACAGCTCGGTCATGAATGACCGGCAGAAGCTCATGACTTCCGCGTCCGACCTGCCCTTGGGATTGAAGTCTGATCCGCCCTTGCCGCCACCCATCGGGAACGTGGTCAGCGAATTCTTGAAGACCTGTTCGAAGCCAAGGAATTTCAAAATGCTTGCATTCACGCTCGGATGGAACCGAAGTCCGCCTGTGTACGGGCCAATTGCGCTGTTGAATTCGAAACGAAAGCCGCGATTGACATGAACATTGCCCTTGTCGTCCCGCCATGGAACACGGAACATGATCTGACGCTCCGGCTCAACGATGTGATCCAGAATACGCGCTTCGCGATAGTCCTTCCTGCGTTCGATGCATGGATCGAGCGATTCGAAAACCCCGCGGACGGCCTGCAGAAACTCCTGCTCGCCTGCATTCCTTTTGTGGACAACTTCCAGTGTTTCTTTGATGTAGCTGTTCATGTTCCTTACTACGTGAGGCATATATTGAGTCACATATAGGAAACGAAGTCAAGCCGGCTCAACGGAGATTTACCGCTTTTAGCGGCAACTTTCACTGATGTCCTTGCTTTGGCCGGCTGAATATGATAGATGTATTCGTTAGGTTTTTGCAGGACACCCCCAAAGAAGCGGCAGATCATACCTGCCGCTTATACGGATAAAGACGAAAAGAGGCAAGAGTCGGGCCATGGCATTGAACGAGAAGCCGGATGTGACGATTTACGTGTGCCGTAATTCCTTCCCCCAGGAAGGGCGTCTCCCGCGCCAGTGGGAGCAGGATGGCGTGCGCGTGCGCGTCAAAGAAATTCCGTGCAGCGGAAAACTGGATGTCCAGTATGTGTTTCATGCCATCGAGGGCGGGAGTTCCGGAATCTGTGTGGTCACCTGTCCCGAGGGAGAATGCCGGCTGGCCGAGGGCAATTACCGCTCCGAGATACGGATTCGCACGGTGCGGCGGCTGCTGGAAGAGATCGGGCTGGAACCCGAACGCGCCGAGTTGCTGCGAAGCTCTCCAAAGGACACGCCCGAACAGTTCGTCCGAACGATCCGCGAAGTCGTCGGCCGTTTTGCAGCGCTTGGAAGGAGTGCGGTCTGCGCGAGTGCGTAGACCTCTGATACCATGACAAAACAAAAGACAGGCACCGGCATGAATTTCCGTAACCGCGTAGAATCAGGACAGCAGATCCTTATTGCAGAGATTTCACCTCCCATGAGCACTTCGGCCGACGAAGTGTGCGCCACGGCGCAACGCTACTCCGGCAAGGTGCATGCCCTTGGCGTGAGCGAAAGCCGCGACCATGTGGGTATGTCCGCGCTTGCCGCCGCGTCGCTGGCGGCCTCGCAGGGCATCGAGCCGATTCTGCACATGACAACGCGCGATCGAAACCGCATTGCCCTGATCTCGGATTGCCTGGGCGCCCGGGCGCTAGGCATAATGAACCTCCTGTGTACAAGCGGCACGCACCAGACGCTCGGCCACTGCCGGTCAGCCCGGAACGTGTCCGACGTTGATCCCGTCCAGCTTCTTCAGGCGCTTTCCGAACAGGCGGCAGGCGGCGCCCTCATTGGAGAGACGGCCATCACCAATCGCGATTTCTGCCTCGGCGCCGTGGCTTCACCATATGCCGACCCCATGGACATGCAGATCATGCGTCTCGAAAAGAAGCTCGCAGCCGGGGCAACGTTCCTGGTCACCCAGCCGGCTTTCGACATGGACCGTTTTCGCGCCTGGTGGGATGCGATCACAGCAAAGGGTTTACAGAAGAAGGCGGCGGTTATCGCCGGCGTGCGCGTCCTGACGAGCGCGGAAGAAGCGACGGCGCTTGCCGCGGCCCGCCCCTCGCCCTGCCTGCCCGCAAGCACGGTAACGAGAATGACCGGGGCAAAAAGCGCGAGCGATCAACGGACCATGGGCATCAAGATCGCCTTGGAGACGATTGAGGCGCTTTCTTCCCTGGCCGGTCTCCGGGGTTTTGAGGTGCGGGGCGACGGCGATCCCGGCGCAGCACTCGAGGTCATCGAAAAGTCGGGGGTCAAGGTCTAACCGTGCCCGAGAAGTACCACATCCATACCGAACCTGTCCCTCCCCGCTGGCGGATTGAAGGCAAGCTCGGCATTGTGGACTGGCGCGAAGATTGCGCCGGGTGCCACAACTGCGTGAAGAAGGGTTGCGTCTACAATCTCTACCGCGATGAAGCCGATGCGTTACACGACCAGCACGACTATCTGGACTACATCTACCAGTGCAAGGGATGTCTCGTCTGCGTGCAGAACTGCACCAAGAATATCCTCACCCGCGTGGTCAACCCGGAATACGAACGGCTCGGCGACGACTACTTTACGCCGGACATGGTGTTGGCAACGTGGTTCCAGGCGGAAACCGGCAGCATCCCCGTTTCGGGCTGCGGCTACGGCGGAGCGTTCAGCGGCAAGGGCTTTGATTCGATGTGGACAGACATGTCCGAGATTGTGCGGCCCACACGAGACGGTATCCATGGCCGCGAGTATATCAACACCGGCGTCGACGTCGGCCGCAAACTGAACCACCTGGCATTCGACGGCGCCGCGTTGAGCGTGCAGTCGCCCCCGATCATTACGACCCCGCTTCCGTTGATGTTCAATACTATTCCCGAACGCTGGTGCCGCGGCCCGGTGCTTGAGACGCTGGTGGGCGTGGCGGCCAAGCTCGGCCTGTTCGCCATCGTCCACGCCGCCGATGTGCGCGCACTGCCGGAATCCGTGCGGCATGCTGTGATCCCATTGCTCGATGACGCGGGCCGGGCTGCCGATTTCGCAAACGCCCCCATGATCATCGTGCCCGATAGTCCCGACGTGCTGAGCGGTGTGGCAGTGTTGAAAGGCCAGAATCCCCAAAGGATCGTGTGTATTCGCATAAAGGCCTCGCCCAATGCGGCCCGGCGCGCAGTCGAGCTTGCCTCTGCAGGCGCCGAAGTAATAGACCTGATTTTCGACGAACACGGCCGCGAAGAAGCGCCTTCGGCGCCGCGCCACGCCCGCGACGTGATTCGCGAAGTACATAAGGCGCTTCTGAAAACCGGTGTGCGGGACGAGATGACATTGATCGCATCCCGCGGCATAGCCCTGGCCGAGCACATGGCGAAAGCCATTATCTGCGGCGTGGACCTTGTCTCCATTGACGTCCCGCTGGCCGTAGCCATGGAATGCAGGCTCTGCGGCGAATGCGTGCGGGGCGAGGTCTGTCCCATTTTGCTGGAAGAGATCACTCCCGAATACGCCGCGCAACGGGTGGCAAACCTGATGGGCGCGTGGCACAGCCAGCTCCTGGAAATGATGGGTGCCATGGGTATGCGCGAGGCGCGCCGGCTGCGTGGGGATGTGGGTCGATGCATGTTCTTCGAAGATCTCGAACAGCAGGCATTCGGCAGAATTTTCGGCAAGCGGAAGGAGACAAGCCAGGCATGACAACAGCCACGGAAGAAGCGCCTGCTCTCCTGACAACCCAGCCGGCGGCGGAATTTGCGGAGCGTCCGGACTATGCCGAGGTCAGCCGCGAAGTCCGGACGGCAGGGCCCAGATACCGCAATGAGCTGGGCAAGTACAGCATCCACCGCTCGTCCGAATGCATTGGCTGCGGGCGCTGCGTCACGCTGTGCCCCCACGGCGTCCATCGCCGGCCGGCTGGATACAAACACCCGATCCGGCCCTTCGACTACCTGTGCATCGGGCCGGCGTGCGAGAAGACATCGCACTACTGCGTGGCTGCGTGTCCAAATGGCGCGCTTACACTGCAGGAAAATCGTGCTTTCCAGACGCTGGGTGACCGCCGCTGGACTCCCGACCTGCTGGCGAGTTGCTGGATGATGGCCGAAACGGGACACGCACCGCCGAAGCACTTGGAGAGCGAGATCGGCGATTCCGGCGGCGGGTTCGACCGCCTGCGCATCAAGTTTCCGAAGAAAACGCCGGACGGTCTGCGGCGCGAGGACATCTCCACGGAGCTGTTGCTCAACAAACGCGGCGATGACCGGCCGAAAATAAAAATTGACGTGCCCTGGTACGGCGGCGGCATGTCCTTCGGCTCCACCAATATCCGGGTCCAGATTGCGAAAGCCAGGGCCGCCAAGGCGTGGAACACGTTCTCATGCACGGGCGAAGGCGGATATCCGGAACGGCTCGCGCCGTACCGGGATCACGTCATCACGCAGGTAGCGACCGGCTTGTTCGGCGTCAGGGAGCAGACCATTCAGTATGCGCGTATCGTTGAATTCAAGTACGCCCAGGGCGCAAAGCCGGGATTGGGCGGTCACTTGCTTGGCGACAAGAATACGCCCGAGGTCGCGGCCATGCGTGAAGCCGTCGTCGGCACGTCATTGTTTTCCCCGTTCCCGTTTCACAGCGTGTACTCGATCGAGGACCACAAGAAACACCTCGACTGGATTGCGCACGTGAACCGGCACGCGCTTCTCTCCACAAAGGTGTCAACTCCCGGCGACGTCGACATGGTCGCTGTGGG
>JAQULY010000455.1 GCA_028718445.1 Kiritimatiellia bacterium | reverse complement strand
GTGATCATGGGCCGGCTGCGGCGTCACCGGGGGCGGCGCAACCGCGAGGTTGGCGCCGCCCCCGCTTCCTTGCATCCGGCCCATGCTGACGCGCCGTTTTCCGGTAACCCCGATCCGCGCCGCGCTTACCCCCGGCGGCGGGACGCGGGTGCTTCGTCCGGTTCAGGAGCCGCCGCCGGGACGCTGACGGGCAGCGCCAACACCCTCGATCTGTGATCCGGAGTGCTGTCTCACGGAGTCAGGCGCTGTTTCAAGTGTCGCACACCCACATGCACACCACTCGCGCCCCTATCTCACTGAGAAGCTGTGAAAATATTGGCGGCGCGGGTGTAACCGCGCCCTCGTGTGCCCAGCATGGGCATGAACTTGTCATCTGAAAGGAGATGGCCGGATGCAGTGACAGCAACCGTAGTGGCGGCAAGCCGGAGCCCGCAAGGGCGACGGGCGAAAGAAGCCTGAAGCGAAAGCCCGACCGCAGGAACACGAACAGGCAGCGAGGCTCGATGCGGGCGACAAGCGTGCGAGAGAACGCGAAGTCCGAACGTCACCGAAAGACGCATCGGGTAGAGCCTGGCGGCGCGGGCGGAAAGCTCATGCACCTTACCTGGGGAGATCCCGGCCCCGAGAGGGGACGGGAAGTCAGCAGAGGTCATAGTAGCGAAGACGCCCGCCGAAAGGCGGGAGGAGCGAAGGGCCGAAGGACAACGAAAGCGCGGTCAACCAACCATCTCGGAAGAAGGGCGGGTAGGGCTGTGAAACAAGGGGGCGCGACAACTGCGGTGGCCTCCCCCGCGGCGCAGCGGGACCGGGACGGTGGAATCCGTACTGGGACCGATGAGCGCGGCCCGAGTCTGGATTCCGGCGACAAGGGGGCGGCAGAAGATGCGCAATGAGGGCAACACGGAGACGGCGACGCTGGAAGCGGTGCTGTCGAAGAAGAACATACGGGAGGCCTGGCTGGCGGTGAAAGCCAACGGCGGGTCGCCCGGCGTGGACGGCCGGGGCATCGACGCGACGTCGGAGCATCTGCGGGAGCACTGGGTGGACATCGAGGCAAAGCTGTTGCGGGGCGAGTACCAGCCCGGCGCGGTGCGCGCGGTGGAGATACCCAAGGCCAGCGGGGGCACGCGCCGCCTCGGCATTCCGAACGTGCAGGACAGGGTGGTCCAACAAGCCATCCACCGGATACTGTCCCCGCTCTGGGAGGCGGAGTTCAGCGCGCACAGCCACGGCTTCCGGCCAGGGCGCAGCGCGCATGACGCCATCCGGGAGGCGCATGGCTACGTGCGGGAAGGAAAGACGTGGGTGGTCGACATCGACCTGAAAGGCTTCTTTGACGAAGTCAACCACGACATCCTGATGCGGCGGGTCGCGCTGAAAGTGGGGGACAAACGGCTGCTCCGGTTGATTGGGGAATACCTCCGGTCGCCGATGCAGTTGCCCGACCGGACCAAGGAGAAGCGCCTGAAAGGGACGCCGCAAGGCGGACCGCTCTCGCCACTCCTTGCGAACATCTACCTCGACCCGCTGGACAAGGAGTTGGAGGCGCGCGGACTGGCGTTTGTGCGCTACGCGGACGACATCGCGATCTACGCTTCAAGCGAACGCGCGGCGGCCCGCATCCTCGAAAGCGTGACGGAGTGGATCGAGAAGCACCTCAAGGTCCCGGTGAACCGGGACAAGAGCGGAAGCGGTCCGACGGACGAAAGCGCGCTGCTGGGGTTCCGGCTTGGCCGGGACGGCGGCGTGAGCGTCGCGCCCAAGGCCGTGTCGAAGCTCAAGGACGAGGTGCGCCGGTTGTGGGACGCGCGTCAGAACCTGACGAGCGTCGAACTGCGCGACCAATGGGTCGTGTTCATCCGAGGGTGGTGGGAATACTTCCGCCTCGCGGACAGCGGGTACGAAGTGCATAACCTGAGCGGCTGGATACGCCGCCACATGCGCAAGTGCTTCTGGCTGCGATGGAAGACGCCGAAAGGCCGGATCAACGCCCTGCGACGGCTGGGAGTCAACGAACGGGCTCTGGGGATCGCCTACTCGGGTCTCGGGGCTTGGGCCGTCGCCCAGTCGCGACCGCTGCACCAAGCATTGAGCAATGCGAACCTGCGCCGCTATGGCTTCGTCATACCGTGGGACCTCGCGGGGGCACGCACGTGACCCCTGCCGTGCCCAACCGCCGGATGCGGAAAACCGCACGTCCGGTGGTGTGGAAGGGACACGGGGCGCAAGCCCCGTGTCCCCATCCGATCAGCATCCACGAAACGTCGTTTCTATTGGATTTCTGGAGGGTCGGGTTCCACCCCGACTGTCTTCGGCGAATTCTTTCACAGCTTCTGACCCATTACGCCGCGCTGCGTTTCACTCTGCGCTTGAACCATGGCCCGAAAAGGCATACAGTGCGCCCCATTGCGCCTGTAGCTCAATTGGACAGAGCGTCAGCCTCCGGAGCTGAAGGTTGTGGGTTCGATCCCCGCCAGGCGCACCATCTTCCCCGCCGCATTGCGATCAACAAGCCCACGAATGACGGGCTATTTTTCGTTTCTGTGCGGTTGCCCTTCTGCCGTAACACGCCGGGACGGGGTGAAACACGGTGGACGGCTACCAACACCCCCACCAACACCGCCAGCCCACACGGAAGCCGCGCCATCCCTCGCGGTTTCGCTCCCGCCCGAGATGCATATGGTGTCAAGTCTTTGATGTCCAAGATTCTGCTAAAGAACCACCGAGTTCGTCACGAGGCTTGACAGGCAGGCGAAGGAACCCGTACGCCAAAATCGTGTTGATGATATTTCCATCCTGAAGTAAGCTCAATAACACGGTTGTGTGTGACGAATTCATGAACAGCATCACAAATATCAGGGGTTGGGTTTACAGCCGGGCCGCGACTCTTTTCACATTTGCGCTTTGTATTGGTTGTGGTGCTGTTCAGCAATTCGAGCTGGAGTTCGCATTCTATGCATACGGTTACATCTTGTTGGGATTTATCCTCTCGTCCGTGGTCTTGTTCGTGCTCACGATTTTTCGATGGCGGCAACTCTCAGTGTCTCAGAGGATATACGGGACATCCTTTTTCACTCTTTTGATTATTCTATTCATATGGTGCCCAGTCCTCTGTTGACATTTTCGCACAAGTCGCTCCAACTAACCCACTTGGGCTGAGGCACACGCGGGCAGGTGAGCTTATCGTTGGGATTGAGAAATGAAGGACATTGTCGTCATAGCGATTATTGTGGTTGTCTTTGCAGCGGTGATGATCCTTGCGCTGCCTGTTGAGAGGGAAAGCAAACGGCGGCTTCAACACTACTGGTATCGCATGTGCACGGGCAGAGAATGGCGGCGCAGGTTCCCCAACGCGACGAAGGATGAGATTCGCCGGTTCCTTGAGGCCTTTGTTGATGGCTTCGCCTTCAAGAGTTCGCAACGCCTCAAGTTTGGTCCCAATGACAAAGTCATGGACATCTATCGCGCGCTCTATCCATCCACGGGATGGCCGGACGCGTTGGAGGTCGAGACCTTCGCCAGGAATCTTAAGCGAGAGTATGCGTTTGATTTGGCCAAGGTCGAGGACCGAGACGTGACCCTTGGGCAACTGTTCACAATGACAAGGAATCCCAAGAAGTCGGACTTGACAATGCCGCTACGCGGCATATCTAGCCTCTGACTTTATACCGGATCCTAGTGTAAACACCAATGCCATGGCTCAAATATAAAGCCTTGAGCATTTCCTCGAGGGTAGGACATGTGAAATCCGTATGTAGAAGCATTCTGCCGAAGCCATGCAAAGGCATTCGTGCCTTCGAATTCGTCGGTGTTGGGTATTGGAAAACAATCCGGCGAACCGATGTCCAACGCTCTTCCGGTGTGGTGTTCGCTATAACCCGGGGCAGCTATCCAAGTAAGTGCGGAGGTTAACGATTCTCCCTTGTTAAGAGCATTGCGGATAATCTGCGCTTGCTCATCCAATCCGCGAAACGCCGATTCAAGCAATAGAATGATCCCGTCGGCTGCCGCAGCAGCTTTCATTTCCTTCCATTTTGCCGACGTGCGCGGCGCCATCAACATAGGTTTTCCGTTGGGATCGTGGTCGCCCAGTCCCAGTTGCTGTGATGCTGCATGAAAGGGTAAGCCGCGCTGCCCATAATCCTCAGGAATCTGTAGTTCCCTGTGAAATGATGCGACCTTTTGGAGATACTCTTCCTCGAATGAGTTCAGTTGCTGTGTGGCGATTGGTTCCATCGCGATTTCTGGTATGACGTTATTGGTTGCGTCCGGCGGCTTCGCGGATGCGTTTGGTTGTGCGCACCGCACAGAAGGCTTTGCCGCACATCGAACAGTGATCGTCGCCGTTGGAGCCATCGCAGGCGCGCGTGCGTTCCCAGCGTTCGCGCGCGCGCTTGCCGTCCAGTGCCAGTTCGAACTGCCGGTCCCAGTCGAAGGCCGCGCGCGCGCGCGACATGGCATCGTCAGCGGTGCGCGCTCCCGGCAGACCACGCGCCACGTCACCGGAGTGGGCGGCGATACGGAAGGCCATCACGCCGTCATGCACTTCATTGGCGTCGGGCAGCCCCAGGTGTTCGGATGGCGTCACGTAACAGAGCAGCGACGCGCCATGGCACGTCGCGGCGGTGGCGCCGATCGCGGCGGTGATGTGGTCGTAGCCCGGCGCGATATCGGTGACCACCGGACCCAACACGTAGAAAGGCGCGCCGTCACAGACCTCCTGCTG
>JAQULY010000454.1 GCA_028718445.1 Kiritimatiellia bacterium | reverse complement strand
AACATGCAGTTGTGCTTCGGGATTCCACTTTTCCTGTTGTTCTTCGTGAGGTTCTGTCGCCGTCCGGGTCTCGGTCCCGCACTGGGTATGGCGCTGGCATTCTGGGCACAGGCGGTGAGCGCGCTCTACTACGCGACCATTCTCCTGCTGGTGCTGCCCTTTCTGGCGGCTCCGTATCTGCGCCGTCTTGCCGTCCACATTTCATCCCGGCGCGTTTGGTACGCCGTCCTGGCCGGCGGCTCGCTGTGCGTCGCACTGTGCGCCCTGTACCTGCATCCCTACTGGCGGCTGCAACACGAGACGGGGCTGGAGCGGCACGACCGGGAGATGCGGAAACATTCGCTTGAGCCGCTCTCCTACCTCGAGCGATACAAGCACGACACGACCGGGACAAGTCAAGAATGGATACACGTCGGCGAGATGGTCGCCTGGCCCGGCGTGGCGGTCGGAGCATTGGCGGTCGGTTATCTGTTCACCGCCCGAAGGATTGCGGAGAGGCGCCCGCGTGCGCAGCCACACCGGAGACGCGTCGCGGAATGGCTCGGGACCTGGCATATGGCGTGTTGGTTGGGAATACTGGCGCTCTGCCTGATCGCCGGCTATTGGCCACTCGGTGTCGCGGGCAAGTCGCCACCCATGCTGACGTATTGCGCGAACGCACTCCTGGCGGGCGTCGCGCTGAGCGGTTGGGTCCTCGCCTTCGCCTTCGGCAAGGCAGGCGGGTCGCGAGCGTTGATCGGCGGACTTGCCGCGGCGGCGGCGGCGGCCTTCGTGTTTTCGCTTGGTCCGGTGGTCTCCTTTGGGCCTGCCGCCCGCACGTGTCCAAATTATTTATTCAAGACCTGGCTGGTGGTGGCGCCTGTGCTGAGAAGCATGCGTGTCGTGTCGCGGTTTTCCGTGATTGTCCTGACGCTTGTCGCCACGGTCGCCGCCACAACGCTGGACCTGGCGGCGCGAAGGTGGCGACCGCGCTTACGCTGGGCGTGGATTCCGCTCCTGGCAGTTGTCTGGTTCGAGTCGCATGTCCGCCAATATCGCTTCGCGACTCCAGAGACGCCAAGCCCGACCGTGCGCAGAGCACTGAGCGCCCATCCGGGTAAACCACTAGTGGTCCTCCCGATGGGCGACAGGCGACTCGATGCCAACTACATGCTGGGTTGCGCCGATAGTAAGGTGCTACTGGTCAACGGATGGTCCGGCTTTGAACCGTTGTGGACACAACACATGAATGAGGCGTTCGCCGCGGGAGATATGGCCCGCGCGCTGGATGGATTGTCGAGACTGTGGCCTGCGCCGCTCGTGCTGGTTGACCGGAAAGCTCTGGCAGTCCTTGTGGCTAATCACTATGGCACCACGGAAAGTAACCTCGCCGCGCGTTGCGATTTCGTCGCGGATGACGCGCAATACGCCCTGTACCGTCCGCGCAGGCCCGCGGAAGCCTCCTTGGGGGACGACAATTCGGACGACGTTTACTCGGTCGTCATCCGCGGAGACCTGGCCGCGCGCCGCGGCGGCGTCAGTTTCGCGGCGCGCGGAAACGGTCGGACGACCAACCGGGTTGCGGTCTGCTGCAACGGAGGCATGCTGGCCACGGTCACGCCCGATGCTCAATGGCGCACCTATACAGTGGCCATGCCCGCCGTCTTTCTGAAGGGTCTCCGCCAGAATCGTCTGCATTGGCGCAGCCTCGATCAGTGCCCATGGCAGATACGCGAAGTGGATTTCGTCAGACCGGCACTGACAACGACGGACCCTTGCTCCCAAACGCTCCGAGACGCCGGGTACTACGACGCCGAGCGTGGGTTCAGCGATCCGGGGATACACCTTGACGGTCCGGGAGAGCGTGTGGAAGTGAGATTCGGCCGGGACATCTTCCTCGAAGGCTACACCTGTCATACGGCACGCGTATCTCCAGGCGGCGATCTACGCATGCGGTATTACTGGACCTGCAGTCGTTCGGCGGACACCACGGACCTGAGGGTCTTCATGCACGCGAGGAGCGCGTCCGGTACACCGCTTTTCCAGGACGATCACGTCTTTCTGGCCAAGCAGAACACACATTTTCAGCCGTACAGAAGGGTCTTTTTGGAGGAGAGAGCGACGCCTGTCCCAACCGGTGTCCGTGCCGATCGCGTCCACGTGTGGATCGGTATATGCCATGCTTCCTCTGGTCGCCGACTCGTTCCCCATACGACGAGACCCATCCAGGCGCGTGCGGTGTCGCTTCCCGTGGTTGTCGAGGTCACTTCACCTGAACTCTTGTCCGGCGGACAAGACCACGCAATATCGTGTCGAGAACATCGTTGAGATGCTTGCCGACGTCCTCCGCGAGGAATCGCATCGGGTAGAGGCCCATGACGAACTCGCGACCGCTGGAGTCCATGCCCATCAAATGGTCACGCACCGTCGCGTCGGTCACGGGTATGAACCGCCGGTTCGGGCAGTCCATGCACTTCACCGTTCGCCGCTCGCACAGGCCTCGCACCCATTCGTTGGCGCAGGCCGGACTATTGCCGCACTTGCCCGTCTTGCGGCTCTCGAACCGTCGCGGATAGACATCGTCCCTGCCGCGGAAGAGCGACCGGAACAGTGCGACCTTCTCCTCGGGAGTAGACTCCCGATTCACTGTCGGAGCCTGAGACATGGCAACTCTACCGGCATGACCGGCATGCCGAACCACGAGTTCCACATAACTTCCACAGAGTCGGGTTACGAATCAAGGGCATTCTTTGCCAACCCGATCTTGGAACAGCACGGACTGAGCAACGTGCGCAGTCTGTAGGCAAGACATGGCTTCAAGAACGGCATTGCCACTGTCACGACAAGTATATATTATTGGTGACATGAATAGTCCGCACAGGAAGACACAAAACCCTATCAAAAGGATACTCGACAGGGTCCATGGCGGCGGGAGGGGTGGCGTGTTCACCCCGAAGGATTTTCTTGATCTGGCGGAGTCCAGTACGGTTCGGCAGGCCTTGGGACGGCTGGCGCGCAACGGGAAAATTCGCCGCCTGTTCCGCGGAGTCTACGATTATCCGGAGTTTAGTCGAGCGCTTCAGGCGCCGGCCAGTCCCGATCCGCACGCCATTGCCAGGGCCATCGCACGCGCCCATGGCTGGACCATCCTGCCTGCGGGCGAGACCGCGCTGAATCTGCTGGGACTTTCCGCGCAGGTTCCCGCACGATGGGAGTATTTCAGCGATGGACCGTCGAAACGGTACGCTTGGGCCGGCGGAACACTGGTGTTCAAGCGTCGGGCGAATCGGGAAACGACGATCCTTTCCGAGCGCACGGGCTTGCTGGTGCAGGCATTGAAGACGCTGGGGCGGGAACGGATAGACGACGATGTAAGGGCGGCTCTGCGCAAACAGTTCAGCGCACGGGAGCGCACGCGCGCTTTGCGCGAGGCGCGGTACGCGACCGCGTGGGTCTATGAGGTGATCAAGCGCCTGGCGCGGGAAGGAACGGAAAGCGATGCGTGATATTGCCCGCCGGCCGGAAAAGGAACGCCGCGACATATTCCGTGCGGCCGCTCAGTCCATGCGCGCGCATGAGGCGATCGTCGAGAAGGATTTTTGGGTGTGCTGGGCACTGGACTATTTATTTCAAGACAGTCCTTAGAAGGACACCATGGCCTTCAAGGGCGGAACGAGCCTGTCCAAGGCTTTCGGCGCCATCGAGCGGTTCTTCGACAAGACTATGGCGCGATGCAAGCGATGCTCTTCGGAACGATTCCGCATTTCGACGAGATTCTGGCGGAACTGACGGAGTTGGAGCAAGCGATGAACGCTTTGCCGGCGGATCACCCATGAAATTTCATGTAGATCATCCTGAGATCACTTGGTCACTATGTCATCCCGTTCAGCCCGAACTTCCGTATCTGGAACGGATGTTGGACCTGTCTGACCGTTTTCCGGTGCACAGCATCGAACTGTGCGGCGAATGCCATCATCCGCTGCTGGGCGGCATCCACGGGGTCGTGGACTTTAAGGCCTGGCCGACCGTGGCCGCATCCCGCGATCGCACGGCCGTCAGAGCGCAGCGGGAACTGATGAATCGAATCGTCTCGCTGTGCCATCGCCACGGCAAGCGTCTTTACTACTGGCACCGCGAGATCATGCTGCCGACCGGTCTGCTGGAGGCGGTCCCAGGATTGCTGGATGAGGACGGCGAGTTCGATCTTCTGGGTGCGCCGTATGGGCATTTTGTCAGGACCGCCCTGCTGGAATTCCTCGATGCCGTGCCCGGGATTGACGGCGTCGTGCTGACGCTCACGGAGGCGGACTATTCCGTCCTTCACAATAGCCGTCCCGACCGCTATCCCCCTGTGGCCGTGGTGGAGCGGCTGATCCGCTTGTTTGCCGAAATCCTTGGCTCCAGAGGCAAACGCTTGATTCTGCGTTCCTTTGGCTGTATCCCGCAGGATTATGAGGACATCCTGGCCGCCGCACCGAGCGACCTCGCAGGGTTCGAGATGGAGACAAAAGTCACGCCCTATGACTTCGACCCTTTTCTCCCCATCAATCCCTGGCTCAAGGCCTTGCCCGGCGTGGGACTGACAGCGGAATATGACGCCTTGGGAGAGTTTCTCGGCGCGGGACGCCTGCCGGCGGCCAATGTCGAGAACATGATCCGCTATGTGCATGCGGCGCGGCGACTCGGAGTGTCGCGCCACTGCATCCGGCTTGACCGCATGCATGCCTGTGTTTTCGACTCCGCCTGCCGTGTCCATCTGGACCGCTTCTACGCT
>JAQULY010000453.1 GCA_028718445.1 Kiritimatiellia bacterium | reverse complement strand
CTCGACGGAGCGGTTCAGCCAGCGGTGCTCGAGCGCTTCGCCTTCCTGCATGCCCAATCGGCTCATGATGCCGGAGATGCGCTCCGAGCCGAAGAGCCGCATGAGGTCATCCTCCAGCGAGATGTAGAAGCGCGACGATCCGGGGTCGCCCTGGCGGGCGCAACGTCCGCGCAACTGGCGGTCGATGCGCCGGGACTCGTGCCGTTCGGAACCGATCACGTGCAGTCCGCAGGGACGCTCGCTCAGAAGCTGCCGCAGCGTCTTGCCTTCGGACATCCGCTCGTCCAGGGTCTGGCGCGACTTCACCATGCTGTCGTCGAGCCAGACCACGCCGGGGCCGAGCTTGATGTCGGTGCCACGTCCGGCCATGTTGGTGGCGATGGTCACCGCGCCCGGCTGTCCGGCCAGGGAAACGATCTCGGCTTCGCGCGCATGGTTCTTGGCATTCAGGACGTTATGGGGAATACGCGCCATGCGCAGCATGCGGCTGAGCACCTCGGAGGTGTCCACGTTGACGGTGCCGAGCAGCACGGGCTGACCGCGCTCGTTCCGTGCGGTCACTTCGTCAAGGATGGCCTTGAACTTTTCGCGCTGGGTCTTGAAGATCAGATCGTTTCCGTCCACGCGCCGCACGGGGCGGTTGGTGGGAATGGGTACGACGTCGAGCTTGTAGATGTCGCTGAACTCCGACGCCTCGGTCTCGGCCGTGCCGGTCATGCCCGCCAGCTTGGCGTACATGCGGAAGTAGTTCTGGATGGTGATGGTGGCCAGCGTTTGCGTCTCGCGCTCGATCTGCACGCCCTCCTTGGCCTCGACGGCCTGGTGCAGACCATCGCTCCAGCGGTGTCCGGGCAGGATGCGCCCGGTGAACTCGTCCACGATCAGCACGCGGTTGTCCTGGACGACGTATTCGACGTCCCGTTCGTACAAGCAGTAGGCGCGCAGCAACTGGTCCACGTTCTGCACGCGCTCGCTACGCGTCATGAAATCGGCCTGGATCTGGCGGCGCCGCTCGGTGCGCTCGGCCGGGGAGAGCGCGGCGTCGCCATCCAGGTGCGACATGGCTCCGACCAAGTCGGGCAGCACGAACAGTTCCGGCTCGGAGGGACTGATTTTCTCGCAGCCCTTTTCCGTCAGCGCCACTTCGCGGCTGCGCTCGTCAATCGTGAACAGCAGCGACTCCAGGAGTTCGCGCCCCTGTTCCTTACGCATCTCGGTAAGCATCATGCTCTCGACCTGCTCATGCAGTTTGCGCACGGCAGTGTCCTCGATCAGGTGCAGGAACTGCTTGTGCTTGGGCATGCCGTGGTAGACCTGGTAGAGCTTCCACATGGCCGTTTCGCTGTCGCCGGCGTCAACAGCCTGCTTGGCCTCCTGGATGATGACGTTGCAGAGGTCGCGCTGTTCGCGGACCAGGCGCTCGACGCGCGGTTTGAGATCGTCATACTGGTGCGAGGATGTGGCGGCCGGACCGGATATGATCAGAGGTGTGCGCGCCTCGTCAATCAGAATGCTGTCCACCTCGTCCACGATGGCGAAATGGTAGCCGCGCTGCACCAACTGCTCCTGATCGAGGGCCATGCCGTTGTCGCGCAGATAGTCGAAGCCGAATTCGCTGTTGGTGCCGTAAGTGATGTCGCAGGCGTATTGCTGGCGGCGCTCGGCGGGGCTCATGTGGTTCTGGATGCAGCCGACCGTCAGACCCAGGTATTCGTACACGGCGCCCATCCATTGGCTATCGCGCAGCGCCAGGTAGTCGTTGACCGTGACGAGGTGCACGTTGTTGCCCGTAAGGGCGTTCAGGTAGAGCGGCAGGGTAGCCACGAGCGTCTTGCCTTCGCCGGTCTGCATCTCGGAGATCTTGCCCTGATGCAACACGATGCCGCCGAGAAGCTGAACGTCGAACGGCACCATGTCCCAGACCAGTTCATGCCCGCAGACCGTGCGCTTGTTGCCGCACAGGCGGCGGCAGGCGTTCTTGACGGCGGCGAAGGCCTCGCACAGGACGTCGTCCAGCGTCTCGCCCTTGGCCAGGCGTTCCTTGAAAGCGATCGTCTTCGCTCTCAGGGCCTCTTCGGAAAGCTGCTGGTATTCCTGCTCGATCGCGTTGATGCGCGTCACGAGCGGGCGCAGCCGCTTCAAATCGCGTTGTGTCTTGGTGCCTATCAGGGCCTTAAGCAGATACATAAGTGACCGTTTCTGAACATGCTGGCGCTAACACGCTGCATTGCCCGTAAAAGTTCCGCACATTAGTTTAGGGCAGGGCGTGGCAGGAAGCCAGCCGCAAAACAGCCGAGCTTGCTCGACAAGCCCGATTCTGCTATCTTCGCATTATCTTGCGGGACGTGGTGCGCGAACACAGATCGTCGTGCGGTTAGGTGCGCGCATGGGCAATGTCAAGCATGTCAATCCGCCGATCGGTTCCAAGGCTACGGCTGTATGAAAATTCTTATAGTGGGCGACATTGTCGGTAGCCCGGGGCGGCGTATCTTCAAAAATGTGGTCAAACGCATGCGCGCGGAGAACGCTGTGCATGCCGTTGTGGCCAATGCCGAGAATGCGGCGGCGGGCAGCGGGATCACGGGCGAGATCGCCGCGGAAATCTTCGCTGCCGGCGCCGACGTGATCACGCTTGGGGACCATGCCTGGAACCAGAAGGGCATCGAGGCCGCGATCTCCGGCGAACGGCGCCTGCTGCGTCCGGCGAACTTCCCCGAGGGGTGCCCCGGGCACGGCTGGATCACGGTGCAAACGGCAGTTGGCCCGCTGACCGTCGTCAACCTGTTGGGGCGTGTCTTTCTGCCGCCGTTGGACTGCCCGTTCCGGTGCATGGATGCGCTGCTGAAGCGCATCCCGGCGGATGCGCCGATCCTGGTGGACTTCCACGCCGAGGCCACGTCGGAGAAGATCGCCATGGGATGGTATCTGGATGGACGCGTGGCGGCAGTGGTCGGCTCGCACACCCACGTGCAGACCAGCGACGAGCGCATTCTGCCGAAGGGCACGGCCTACCTGACGGACCTGGGGATGACGGGACCGTCCGAGTCGGTGATTGGGCGCGAGATCGAGCCCGTGCTCAAGAAGTTCGTCACCGGGATGCCCTCCCGTTTCGATGTCGCCAAGGGACCGGCCGTGCTGGAGGGCCTGTTGTTGGAACTGAACCGCGCCACAGGCAAGGCCTCCGCATTGACGCGCGTGCGGGAACGCGACACGCCGGATGTGGCGGCCGCTCCATGACGGAAGTGCGGACATACACGGTCAGCGAACTGACGCGCCGCGTGAAACTGGCGCTGGAGGGCGAGATCGGCCGTGTCTGGGTAACCGGCGAGGTGTCGAACCTCCGCCGCCAGCCTTCGGGGCATTGCTATTTCACGCTCAAGGACGCCGGCGCGCAGCTTAACGCGGTGCTGTTCGCGGGGGCTCAGCGAAACGCGACCTTCGCGCCGGCGGACGGCATGGCCGTGCGTGCCTGCGGCGATCTTACCGTCTACGAGCCGCGCGGGCAGTACCAGTTGATTGTGCGGCAGATCGAGGCGGCGGGGCAGGGGACCTTGATGGCCCGTTTCGAGGAGCTGAAGCGCCGGCTGCAGGCGGAGGGTTTATTCGAGGCCGCGCACAAGCGTCCGCTGCCGCTGCTGCCGCGCTTCGTCGGCATCGTCACTTCGCCGTCGGGCGCGGCGCTGCGCGACATTCTGAACGTGCTCAACCGGCGTTTCCCGAACCTCAGCCTGCTGATCGCGCCGGCGCGCGTGCAGGGCGTCGAGGCCGCTCCCGAGATTGTCGCCGACATCGCGCTACTGAACGCGGTGGGCCACCCCGAGCACGGCGTCCTGCCGAACCATCCGCCGTTGGACGTCATTATCGTGACACGCGGCGGCGGCAGCCTCGAAGACCTCTGGCCGTTTAACGAGGAGGCGGTGGCCCGCGCCGTGGCCGGTTCGCAGGTGCCGGTGATTTCAGCCGTGGGTCACGAGATTGACTTCACGATCTGCGATTTCGCGGCCGATCTGCGGGCGCCGACGCCATCCGCGGCGGCCGAGCTGGTGGTCGGGCGAAAGGACGAATTCGCCGCGCAACTGGCCGCCCACGCGCGAACGCTGAAACAGGCGCTTCGACAGCGTCTGTCAGAGCTCAAGGGACGGCTGAACACGGCGCGCCACAACCGAGTCTTCAGCGAACCGCGCCATGCCGTCGAGCATCTGTCGCAACGCGTTGACCACCTGCAAACGCGGCTGCGGTCCGCCGTCGAAGGGCTGCAGGCGCGCGGCCGGCAACGCTGCGAACGGGCGCGCGCCGCGCTGCTCTATCGGCAGGGCGAATGCCTGCCAGGCATGCGCGCCCGCCTTGACCGGCTGTCGTCGAATGTCACGCGGGCCGGCGCCGTCAGTCTCCAAACGCGACGCCAACGGTTGGCGGCGCTGGACCGGCAACTAAACGCCCTCAGTCCGCTGGCCGTGCTCTCGCGTGGTTTCAGTCTTACGCAACTGGCGGACGGGACGATCGTGCGCGCCGCGGCGCAGGTCGGTCCCGGCGCGCTGCTCCGCACACGCCTGGCCCAGGGGAGCGTGGAGTCGGTCGCCAGGCGTGCAGACGGCTCACCCGGGCATATCGGGCACTAAGTCGCCGGTCCAGCCTTGCTTTACAGTGCCAGATCCCGGATACCCACTGCCTTGGCAAGCCCAATATGATCCCAATGGAAATGTGTCAGTGAGAGGTGAGATGGGGCGCGAGTGGGGTGCATGTGTGCAGGCGCG
>JAQULY010000452.1 GCA_028718445.1 Kiritimatiellia bacterium | reverse complement strand
GCCTTCCGCGAAATGAACGTTCCCGAGCGGCACTACTGGGACGTCAACGTGGGCGGCACGCGCATCTGTCTCGAGGAAGCGCTGGCGGCCGGGGTGAAGAAGTTCATCTATTGCAGCACTTGCGGTGTGCATGGCAACGTGCGCAATCCGCCCACCGACGAGGACCACAATATCGCCCCGGCCGACTACTACCAGAAGACCAAGTACGAAGCCGAACCGGTTACGCTGGACTTTGTCCGGCAGGGACTGAACGCCACCATCGTGCGCCCTTCGGCCATCTACGGACCGGGCGATCCCGAGCGCTTTCTGATGATCTTCAAGCGCGTGGCCAAGGGCGTCTTCCCGATGTTCGGCAACGGCAAGACGCTCTATCATCCGGTCTACATTGACAACCTCGTCCAGGTTTTCGAGCGGGCCATGGATCCGGCCAACACGCGCAGCAAGGGCCGTACATACCTGGCCGCGGATGCCGAGTATGTGCCGATCGAGGACCTCGTTCGCCGCACCGCCAAGGCGATGGGCGTGGAGGTGCGCATACCGCACTATCCGGTCTGGCCGGTCATCGCCGTCGGACATGCCTGCGAGACGCTGTGCAAGCCCTTCGGCGTGACCCCGCCGATCTTCCCGCGCCGCGTTGACTGGTACCGTCAGAACCGCGCGTTCGATATCGCGCGCGCGCGCCAGGAACTCGGCTACGACCCGAAGATCGGTCTGGACGAGGGTCTCAAGCGCACGTTCGAGTGGTACCGCGCCAACGGGTACATCTGAGAGGCGACGCGAAAGGTCGACGAGTGGCTGGCGACCTAATCGTCAGCCGTTCTTGTCGCCGTTATCGTGCACCGGGCTAGAGTCTCTTGCCTTCATGATTCTGAAATCGTTATTCGTCAATCTGCGGTTTGTATGGGAGGAAACTCGCGTCCCAATCGAACCGCAGATTGACGAATACTGAACCGCAGAATGTTGAAGGCAATTCCGTCTCCGCGCCCCGCTGTCTGCATCCCAGTCGCGCCGCCTTCTCAATGCTTCGCCAGTATCCGCGCCATGGCTTGCGCAAAAGGCGTGCGCCGGCCTAATCCCATGCGCTCCAGTCTGGTGCACGCCAATTGGCTGTTTTTGGGGCGCACGGCGCCGCCGGGCGGCCGCGGATCGGCCACCAGGATGGCCGGGTCGCGCCCCAGGATGCGCGCCATGGTCACCGCCATATCGTACTTGGTCATCGGCTCGTTGCCCGACCAGTGGAACGTGCCGCGCAGGTCGGCAGCATGCAGCCTATGCGCCAGCATCTGACGTATCGTGACCGCCACGTCGTCGGTGGAAGTCGGGAACCGTGTCGCCCAGGCATCGCAGCGCACGCTCCTTGACGCAGGATCGAGCAGTGCCGGCACGATCCCGGCGGTCACGGCCGATTCCGCATAGTCGTTGATCTCGCCGTAGAGTATCGGCACGCGTAAGACGCCTGCATCAGAAGTGGCGGCCCACAGGGCCAACTCGGCATCGCGCTTGCTGATGCCATAGTCGTTCAGCGGATGCGTGGCGGCATCCTCGGCGTAGGGCGGCGCAAGGCCGTCGAAGACGTAGTCGGTCGAAAGCAGCAGCATCCAGATGCCGCGCGCGGCAGCCGCGACGGCCAGTTGCGCGGTGACCGCCACATTCAACTGGCGCGTGCCCTCGGCGTCACGGGCACTGACGTCCGGGCGTCGCTCGGCCGCGCAGTGCACCAAGATCGCCGGGCGCAACCGGTCGAGTGCGTCCTCGACGGCGCGCGCGTCTCTCAGATCGAGGCGTAGCAGGTCGCCCCCGGCCCGCGAAAAAGCGGTTCCGAAGACCTGCCATCCGGGTTGCGCCTTCAACTCCCTGACCAATGGACGGCCGAGCAAACCGGATGCGCCGGTGACCATGATGCCAGGCATGCGTGGATTCCTCTACAGAACCGCATCGGGACCGACGGGCATGTCGCCGGCAGCCTGTTTGCGGCGTTCGCGTTCCGTCAGAATCAGGATGTCCGCCGTGATCGGTCGGAAGCCATCCGGCGCCAGTAACGAGCAGCGGCAGAAGCCAAAGCCACCATTTCCCAGAGCCTTGAGGCTGGCTTCGGCGATCGGTATGCGAATCTCGCCATCCGCGCCCGGGGGGCAACTCATGGGAATGTCCTGGAAGGCGCGCATCATGCCCATCCAGGTGCCGCCCACGTTCTGCTGGGTGCGGAGCTTGCACTCTCGCAGGTCTATGGAGTTGTAGAAATTGTGAACCTTGAAAACGATCTCGGTCTGACCGGGACTCCAGTAGACGCGCGCGGGAAACTGCACCGGACTGAAGAGCACGCGCAATGCCCAGAAGAAGGGCTTGGGCGTCAGATCGGCGGCCATGATGCCCCAATCGGCATCTTCGCCCCAGCGAATCCAGCCCCAGGGGTTGCCGTCCGGACCATCGCCGGCGCCGCCGCAGAGCCAAGGAAAATAGGCGCCGCCAAGGCAGGTGGGGTCGTCGCGCATCAGCCCCCACTCGCGCGCCAGCCGGTCTTCGAAAGCCTGCAGCGAGTTCTTGCTGCCCAGCACATCCTCGGCTACGTCGGTGATCACCGACCCATAGGGCGCATGCAGCAGATCGGGCATGCAATTAAAGATGCCGTACTCGGAACTGAACCAGACGCCCGACCAGCCGCGCGCCAGGGCCTCCTCGCGCGTGTTCTTGACGACGTCGCCCTTCTCCCAACTGTTGGGATTGATGACCGCGCCGGTTTCGCGCATGGCCTGGATGTGCTTGAGACTGTAGTGAATGTCGGCGATGTCGCCAACCCGCAACTCCAGGATGCCCTCGACGGCATTGGCCGGACCGGGCGGCGGAAACATCGTGGCGCGGCTCGGGTCGAGTTCCTTGACGAAAGCTTCATACCGGCGCAGGTGCGCCCAGCCCTGTTCCGCCACCGCCTTGCTCTCGGGCATGTTCTCGTTGCCAACGCTCCAGACCATGATCGAGGGATGGTGACGGTCGCGTCTAACACCACCCTCGACGCGCAGCAGACCTGGCGGCATCCATTCGGGATCGTGGATGTAGTGAGTGCCCCAGTCTACCGGCAACTCCTGCAACAGGTAGATGCCGAGTTCGTCGCACAGGTCGGATAGCGCGCGCGGACCGAAGAAATGCGTCCGGATGGCATTGACATTGGCGCGCTTCATCAGCGTCAGGTTCCGGCGCAGCCATGGCTCCGGCGTGTAAAGCCCGCCTTCCGGATGGAAGGTCAGGTGATTGACGCCTCTGAACTTGACCGGGTGGCCGTTCAGGCTGGCGCCGCTTGTCGAGAGTTCCAGCCTGCGGAAGCCCGTGCGGTACACAAGCGTCTGCGTAGCCTGGCCCATGACCTTCAGTTCCAGACGCACCGTATAGAGGTTTGGATACTCGTCGTTCCAGAGCGCGGGACGCGCCAGCGTCAATGCCACCGGCAACTCGCTCGCGGCGTCGGCGGCGCAGTTGACTTTGGCGGAGGCGGATGCCACAACCGCGCCTGTCGCGTCCAGCAGCGAGGCCTCAAGATGTCCTTTGGCTGCCGACTTGCCGGCATTTGCCAGGTGCACCGTGCCTGTAACGCCGCCCTTGGCAAGATCCTCCGACAGCGAACTGACCAGATGGTAGTCGCGCACGTGGCAAGGCTCCACCGCGAAGAGCATCGCATCCTGCGCCAGGCCGGCGAACTCCAGCGCGTGGCGCGGCATGTCCATCTGCACGAAACGGTGGCGGCGGATCAGGCGCACCGCGATCAACGCTTCCTGGCCGGGGGTGACAAGATCGGTCACGTCGAATTCGACCGGCGTCAGACCGCTGAGGTGCTCGCCCAGGAGAATGCCGTTGAGATAGAAACGTCCGGCCGGGTAGACCGCGTCAAAACGCAGCATGATGCGCTTGCCGCGCCATTCGGCCGGCACCGCTACGAGACGGCGCAGCACCGCGCCGTCTTCAGGATTGATGTGATCCAGCGTGACGCGATTCCACTTGGGATCCGGGTGGGCTTCGTAATCGGGATCGGCGTAGAAGATCTTGCCGGGTTGAACCGCCGTCTCCCAGGCGGCATCGGACTGCGCCGGTGCGGCCAGAACCGCTTCGTCGGCCGCGAACGGCCAGCGGCTGACGCGCCACTCGCCGGCCAGCGACAGCCTGGTTCCGGGATCGCTCAGCGCGGGGGTGTAGCGAGTATCGTGTTTCACGGTATCTTTTGGATTATGCATGAGGGTTCGTGCGTCCGGCGACAGCGTGGTAGATCAACCGAGCATGTCGGAAGGCAACGGATCGTAGGGCGGATGCGGCACCTTGGGCACACGCATGCCGGCGGTCAGATAAAGCTTCGGCGTGGCGGCGCAATCGAAGCGCAGTACCGGGCAGACGGGATCCGGCGGCGCATCCGGCAGTCCTTTCACCGTGACCTTCTCGCCGCATTGCTCGAAGGCGCAGTCGCCCACGCCCAGCAGCGTGACCTTCTTGACGGTCGTGTCGAATCCGGCGACCACCAGTTCGTTTCCGGGCCAGTAGCGCACCAGTTGGTAGAGCGCGCGCCCCTTGCGCGTGTACGGGCCGTTCGAGCTGAAATCCGACTCGTGACCTTCGCGGCTCATCAGCCCCATGGTGAAAAGGTCGGTGTCGAAGATGCACTCGCCATGCCGCTTGAGCCAGGCGCCCACCTGTTCGATGATCTTCACGGAAGGCTCGGGAATCGAGCCGTCGCCGCGCGGTCCAATGTTGAGCAACAGGTTGCCGCGTCCCCTGG
>JAQULY010000451.1 GCA_028718445.1 Kiritimatiellia bacterium | reverse complement strand
CGCGATTCATCAGCTCGCGGCGGTAGGCGGGATCGGTGATGACGCACGACATCCGGTCGCCGACATCCGTCACTTCCGTGCCGCGCAGGCCCATCAAGCCCTGGATCTCCGTGACGGCGTTCTGCGCGCCTTCAAGGAGAATGATCGAGCTGCGTCCGGGGTTGTTTCCGGACTTAACCGGAACGGAGAACGGCATGAGGCCGGGTCCGGGCGCGAGGATCGTGCCGCGCGCGAACTTACGCGCCGGGTTGAGCCAGACGGCGCCATTGGCCTCTTTAAGGAAGGTGGGAACGCGCATGTTGACCAGCCCCTCTCCGCGGCGCGGGGGAATACGGCATTATTACATTCCACTGAACGTGGCATCCTGCTCGCAGTTTCCTGCGGCATTTTCTCGGTTCATTGAAGCGCGGCTGCTAACGTGCTTCTCCCCGAAGGGGCTGCCCGCCCCCTATCAAGAATGTTGATCGCTGCGTTTACATCACGATCTTCCACTAGCCCGCAGTGCGGACATTTATGAATCCTGTCTCGGGTTGTCTTTGGAACCGCCTTGTGGCATTTGCTGCATTCCTGGGTTGTTCCTCTCGCCGGTACGCGAAGTACCAGAGCCCCGGCGCTCTCAGCCTTGAACTCTAAAAACGAGAGGAAGTGCCCCCAGGAGATGTCGCTGATGCCACGGGCGAATCGGCTTTTCTTCATGCCCTCAATGTTAAGCCGCTCCACGTAAATGCGGTCGTACTTCTTGACAAGCGCGCTCGCCACCTTCTTGTGAAAATCTCTCCTGGCCCGTGAAAGCCGGAGACACTTACGCGCGTAAATCCGCGCGGCCTTTTCCCTGCGCCGCGACCCGTTCTTTTTCCTCATCATAGACCGATGGGCCATCTTGAGACCCCTCTCGGCTTTATTTAACAAGCGAGGATTCCCGATCTTTTCGCCATTGGAAAGGGTCACGAAAGATGCGAGGCCAACATCCACGCCAATGTCGGACTTGATTTCCCTCTTGACGGGATTGGGTCCATCAACCGCCAATAGGGCATACCATCCATCGGCACGCTGCTTGATGGAGCAGGTTTTTATTTTTCCTTCAATCTCGCGATGCAGCCTGATCCGTATTCGTCCAATCTTGGAAACGTAAAGGCGCTTCCCGTCGAACTTCGCGCCCCTCTTCCCAAAATCACTTAGAACGAATGTCTTAAATTGGGAACTACTCTTGAATCTCGGAAATCCTGGTTCCTGGCCGGCCTTCACCCTTTTTCCGAATCCATAGAATGCCTTCTCAACCTTCTTAAGTGTGTTCTGAAGCGCATGCGAATGCGCTATCTTCATCCACGGCATTTCTTTTTTTATATACTTAAGGTGGCTTGCCTGAATTACGTAGTTCTGACTTAACCGATGCCGCTTCCACATATCGCGACGATTCTCGATCGCCCAATTATATAGGTCGCGGCAAACGCGCAGCACGGCCTGAAGCCGCTTTTCCTGCGGTCGAGTGGGATAGATTCTGAATTCGTATGTCTTAACCATTTGAGTCTCGAAGAAGAAAACTGCCAAGGGGAGAAATAAATCCTCCCCTTGGCACGAGAAGTGCAAAAATCACATACCGCTGAACATAACTCCCAGCAGGTACGCGCGGGTGCGGATGTTCGATCCGCCCGTGGTGCTGATCGCACCACCGTACCAGCTCACCTTCGTCTGGAAGTTTTCCGCGGACTGGATGTGCATGGTGGCCTTCTTGTACTCGAAGTTGTAGTAATTCGAGACCATGCCCAGGCCGTTGTGCGCGGCGACGGTGGTGGTGCTGGTGCTGTTGCCGTCGAGCGCCGCGAAACCTTCCGTGCCCATGCCCTGCGGAATCCGCGTCAGCGGAACCTGGAGGTACGTGCGAGTTCCGCCAAAGATGAACTCGTACGCGGCCGTGTTGTAGATCAGGTTGTAGTCCGAGTAGTTCAGGCCGTACTGAACCTCGTACGTGAACCCGAAGAGCTTATATTGATTGGGCACCGTGATTTGACCCGCCTGCGTCAAGTTGGTTTCCGCAACCGTCTTGCTCGTGATCTGACCCGAGGCGTCCGCCGAGCCCTGCGGCTTCGCGAAGTAGATGATCTGCGAAGTCGAGGTTGCGCTCTTGAGGATTTCGGTGTCGTAGATCGGCTGCTTCAAGGGGCGAAGCAGATCGCCGCGCTGGGTGCGGGCGACGGGGTACTGAATGTCGAAGCCGCTGGCCGCTACCAGCACTTCGACAGGCGGTGTGGCTACCTGCTGGTCCATTCGACATCTCCTTTATCGGCAGTGTCCACCCTATTGGGCTTTCACCGCGACAAATCCCCGCGGAACCGGCGACCGGACGGTCGCTTCTCAATTCCGCGAGGTTACGACTAGAACGTCTCCGACGCGTCGTTGAGGCCGTTTAAGGACTTGGCCGAATCGACGCCGCGCTGCGTGAGGAAGTCGCGGAGGCCGCCCAAGGCCCGCGCGCTGTCCACATTGCGCTGCGTCAGAAAGTCGCCCATCCCCTTGAACGCGGTAATGCCGCCCAAGTTGAGGTCGTTGATGACATCGGCGACGACCTTGACCACGGCGCCCGTCATCAGGTCGCCCGCGAAGCGCGGCGCGACCATGCCGCCGATCGCCCCGACGAGACCTGCCGACGCCAGCCCCACCGCGTACCCGGCGTACTTATTGCCGGCCACGGACGGCAGGTACGGGCCGACGACGTACTGGTTGAGCGCGCCGCTCACCAGGCCGCCGCCGATCGCGCCACCGGACAATATCCCGGCGCGCTTCAGCGCGCCCATGTTGAAGCCTGCCTTGACCGCGCTGAGCGGGTGCGACAGGGAGAGCGACGGGTTGTACCCGTAGCCCACGTTTCTGCGGTGCCTGCGACGCCGGTTGAAGCTGATTCGGCGGCTTCGGCGCTTCCGTGCCATGTGCTTCTCCTTTCACCATTGCTATCCCGTCATCGGCCTCGCCACACGGCTAGGACCGAAGCGCCGGGCGTTAGAAAATTTCGCCGCTCTGATCGCGGGCGTCCCAGTCGCGCTGGCCCATCTCGTCGCTGGAGCTCTTCATGCCCGCCATCGCGAAGCTGTCGCAGCCCATGCCGTTCATCCGCCCCAACTGAGGATTGGCGATCGGAGCCGGGATGTTCGGCTGGCGCGTGGTCAGCCAGTCCTTCAAGCCGCTGAAGCCGGGCGCGTACCCGACCGTGCGGAGCGCCTGGATGACCGCGCCGAGCACGCCGCCCAGAACGATCGGCGTCGTGTACTTGCGCGTCATCGGCGTCAGGTTCGTCAGGAGTCCGGTCACGCCCGCCGTCGCGAGCTGCAACCCGGCCTTGCCGTAGCCGGACTTGATGCCGTCCACCGGAATGACGCCAGCCGCCGCGCCGGAGATGAATCCGTTCGCGACCACGCCGCCCACGATCGGCAGCGCGTCCATCCAGGTCTTCGGCGAGAACGACTCCTTCACGCTCTGCACGACACCCGGATTGTAGCCGTAGCTCGGCATCCAGAGCGGGTTGCGGCGGCGCTTGTGGCGCGGGTTGCTGGCCCAGCTCGGGATCTTGAACCCGAACGCGCTGCCCGATGCCGCGGGCTTGCGCCGATGCGCCGCGCGTGCGACCAGCGTGCCGCAGCGCTTCATGCCCGCAGAGAACCCCGCCTTGAAGCGCGAGGCGTACGCCCGGCGCCGCGCGCCGTAGCTGATGCGCCGACGAGCCGCCGCGCTGAGCTTGCGCTTGCGACGGCCTTTTGCCCGGCGACCGACCCGGCGTCGCCGCTTGCCTCCCGGATTCAGAATCGCCCAGGCCATGTTCATCTCCTAATCCAGCGCCCGATTCGGTAGGTTCCAGGCGCGTACCAGATGTTCCCGTTTTGATCCACGAAGCCCTTTGGCCATCGGCCGCCTTCATCCTTGTGCTCGTGAATCCAATACTTCCCGCGCTTGAAGCTGCCCGCGATCTCGACGCCCTTCGGCAGGATGTAGTGCGTCTCAACCATCCGGCCCAGATAGCGCTTGCGCGGGTGTTTCGGAATCCCCTTGCGCCGGTTCAGCAGCACGATCCGCCGACCCTTCGCATTGAAGACCCCGAACCAACTACCCTTCCTGCGCACCACCTTGCGTCCGTCGTGGTAGACGATCTCGGGCGCCTTCCCCATGCCCACCATCGTCTTATTGCCCGGCGCTGGAACGTTCAGTATCTCCGGGGGATATGGCACGCCCGTAAATGCCCGGAACCTCCGCAGCGCCTCCTTACCTTCCCGTCCCGCCGTCTTGCGCTTCAGCGACTTCCTGTAACACGCGCTGGCGCGGCTCAGGAGACCGCGTGTCTTCGGCATGCCCGCAAAAGCGTCTTCGGGATGCCAGCGATTACGCGCTCTCCTGCGCACATTACCGTCTCCGGCGACGCGACTTGCGGTGCTTTTTGCGGCGCATGATCGAGCGCGCGCGGCGCTTGCCGTACGAGCAGCGGAGCTGCCGGGCCGTCATGTACTTCCGGCCAACCTTGTACCGGCGAGTGCGACCTTTCTTCCGTCTGCGAGCCATTTGGATCACCTCCCTTATTGACATCTCCCGTGGGGACTAGCAGCGCCGACCGCGGCGACGGCTCTTCCGACCACCCTTGCGCCAGCGACGCGCGGCGCCCTTGACGCCGAACCGCTTGACGAGCCTGCGATACCGAGCCTGCTTGCTGCTGAGCCGCTTGCGACGCCTCATCGCCGTCCTCTCTTTCCGCCGAAGCCTGGACCCCAGCCCACGATCTTCAGCTTTAGTTGCCTGTGGT
>JAQULY010000450.1 GCA_028718445.1 Kiritimatiellia bacterium | reverse complement strand
CGCGTCAGTAGGGGGCGGATGCAAGGAAGCGGGGGCGGCGCCAACCTCGCGGTTGCGCCGCTCCCGGTGACGCCGCATCCGGCCCACAATCACGCGCCGGATTTCCGGCCCGATCCGCGCCGCTTCCGTGCTACGCATCCATGTCCTCATGGCACGCCCAACAAATCGCTCTCGCTCACATGCCCCCTACTCGCGCCCCTCTCACTGACCCATTTCGGCTCAGTACTGGGCCTTGACGCCCACCGCGAAGCTGTGCGATTGTGACGACGTCATGCGCGTCGGGGGACGTCAGGAAATCTATGAGGCCCACACCTGCGAGCAACTTGGCTGTTGCACAGCCCTGCGGCTGCTGGCACGCACGCTGTACGCCTACTGGCCGCAAGTCCGTCTGAACATGATACAGGACTGGGCGGAGTGTTACCGCGGTTCCTATCTGAGTCTGCTGTGGGCGCTGGTCATGCCGATCGTGCCGATGTCGGTCTTCATGCTGCTGGCCATGCTGCGCATCTTCCAGCAGGATGGCCGCTACCCGGCCGGCGTCTACATCGCCGCCGGCATCACCATCTGGATGCTTTTCGCCGAGACCATTACGATCACGATCAACGCCCTGCGCGGCCTGAGCCACTCGCTGGCCGATGCGCAGACGCCGCTGATCGTGCCGTTGGTGTCGAAATACAGCATGCTTTTCTCCGATACTGCCATCCGCCTGCTGGCCCTGCTGGTCTGGCTGCTGGCGGCGGGAGTGCCGTTCAAGTGGACGATGCTGACCTTCCCGTTGCTCTTCCTGCCGGTCATCGCCTTCAGCGCCGGACTGGGACTCATTCTCGCCACCTTCAACATCGTTCTGCCCGATATTGACCAGCTCACGGGCATGATCCTGCGCTACGCCATCTTCTTCAGCTACGCCTTCTTCCCGCTGCCCGACCTTCCCTGGGTGCGCGCCTTCGACCTCTGGAACCTGCCGGGCATTTTCATTGTCAACATCCGCGAGATCCTGGTGCTTGGCACCTGCTCGCAGCCGGGCGCCTTTGCAGCGGCCAGCGCCATCGGCCTGGTCGTCTTCGTCTTCGGCATCCGCACGTTCCTGCGCCTTGAACCGCGCATCATCGAGCGGCTGTAAGACTGGTGCGGGTTACGCGGCGCGATCTGAATCCCGCAAGACGAGCATTGCCATTCGAGACGGCGCCGAGCGCCGCCGTCTTCGCGACAGCATCGGCCGAGACCGAACAGAGGCCACCAGCAGTCTTGACCAGTTCGCCGCCATCCGCCTCCAGAAAGGTGCCCTGAACCATCAGGAATCCGATCACGGGCCCGTTCGTGCAACCGGCTGCCAGCGGTTGCGTGGCCGTGCGCACGATGGCGAGACCGGCGTCCGTGCGAATCCCCCCTACCTCGACCGCGCCGCCGTACGAAACCACGATGCGATCCCTGCACTCCGGCCAAGCCAGCGTCGCCGCGTGTCCGCCCTGCGCCGTGGCGCGCGCGACGGCCAGTCCCGGGCGATCCATCCGCCGCGGATAGAGACACACCGTGAAGTGCGGGTTGACGACGGTCGCGTCCGCGACCACACGCTTGACTTCGACGGACTCCTTGTTGAAGAGTTCCATGCTCGACAAGAGTGCCGGCCGGCCCCACGGGCTGAGCATGGAGACATCCAGTTGAGGCGGATTGAGTGTCTCCGCCGGGCACTTGTGGCGGTATAGCATGACGCCGTCATCGCGGAGCGTGGCCACTCGATTGGTAGGGGTCATCATTCGCCAGCTATACGCATGCGGTTGGTCGTCCTTCTGAATATCATCGACTACCAGAAAGTAACGTCCCGCGCTGTCTCCGTCCCAAACCGTGGCGATTGTCCGCCGCGCCCGCCGCACCGGGTTCAACGGCTTGGACACCAGATGCCGGTCAGGCCCTTCAAAATAAAGGTCTTCGCTATAGGCCTCGGTGAAATCCGCCATCGCCGCGGACGCAAAATCGCCGTCCACCAGGTCGTTCAGAGGCGTCGCGGGGCTGGCATCGTACGATCCGCGGTCCACGCCCTTGCCGTCCACGAACACGATGTTGTGCATATCCGACCCGACATACTTGCCGCCGCCTTCCGTGGCCATCGTTTCCCCATGCGAAAACAGGAAGAACGAACCGTAGTCATTGTGGTTGCCGGTGTTGTACCGGTGCTGCTGGGTCTCCAGGTGGAAGACAGAGTCCTGCGTCTCCCACCCCGTACGCATGAACACACCGCCGTCCGGGAACCATTTTACCCTGGGCATGCGCGCGAAATCAGGTGGCGGCAGCAACGGACGATCCCACAGGAACTGCGCCACCAATGCCCGGACATAGCCGTTGCAGTCGCTTGCGCCCAGCGCATGGCGGTACGCCAGGCTGGCCCAGGGATTGTCCGGCATCGCGTGATACAACCACACAAACGCGTCCTGGGCGGAAGTGTTGCCGAAATTGGCGTTCCCTACCGGCACAGTCAGCGGCTCCACGCCGATGGAGCCGGGCGTGATCAGGTAGCTGTACCAGAAAGGCATTTTGCCCAAGCGGGGATGCCTGGCCCAGTCCGACCCGCGCAACCGCCGCGCTTCCATGTAGAAGTTGTACCACGAGAAGCCGAAGCCGAGATACGCAGGGCCATTTTCGTTGTAGCCTTCCTCGTCCAGAAACCGCGTTAGCGCGACGTCCGCGCACTCGCGCGACCTGTCCAGCCAGGCCTGGTTGAATTCCGGCTCGCCCTCGATAGCCAGTTCGCCGATGCCCATATTCGCCGATATCAGCAAGCCCCAGTAAATCGCCTGCGGCACCTCCGGCGGGCAGGGCCCGAGAGCGAACGGAACCGTGTTGATCTCCTTCAGCGACTTTTCGCACAGCTTGGCGATCTCCCGGCGCACGAAGGTCTTCTGCTGCTCGTCAAACAGGGGATAGCACCAGTCGTAGATCAGCGCATCTGAGCGCAGCGTCATTTCCGTAACGTATGGAACCAGCCGCACCAGCGCATCCACCGCCGTCCGTCCATACGCCTCTTCACCGGTCATGGCATAGACAAAGGCCGCGTTTTCGGCCGACAGCAGCGCGCCGGCGCGCGCATCGTGTTGGACGATTTTGACCGGCACGCCCGTCTTTTGCGCCTCCGCGATTGCCGCATCCATATCGGCCAGCGCTTGCGCCACTTCCCCTTTCGGTCTCAGAACCGCGTGGTCGGCGTAGGCGCGAATCATGCCGAACAGGCGCCGCCCGCGCGGCGTGTTGATCCTGGCGCGCAACGCCGGCAAGTCGCACTGCCTGAAGACCAGGCGGGGATGCTCCCCCGCCGGCGGCGCCCAGCGCTTCCCCTCCGCGCGCGCGGCCTGAACATTACCTGCGCAACAAACCGCCGCTATCAGCCCCAAGCCAAACAACAGACGCATGTTTCACCACCCTCACTGCCTTACCTGGCGAACTGAGGCAGCATGCGCCATGCCGCGGGTGGGCGTCAAGCCGCGCCAGAAAGAAGGAAGGCTAAAGGCTGCAGGCTGAAGGTTGGACGCGAAGACGTGGACGTGCGAGTACGTTCAACGCTCACCGCCCAACTTCTCGGTCGACGATTACGGGCGACGATTACGGAAGACGAGGAGACACATCCGAATCGTATGCCGTAGTCGTCGACCGGATTGCCATACTGCCTACTGCCCCTTTAGCCTTCAGCCGACAGCCTTCAGCCTCCGTGAGATATTCTTACATTGAGAGTTCCGAGCTGACCGTTAGTGCGCTCATCCTCGACACCCTTTGCCCCCATCTGTATACTTCGCGCCTTCGACAACGCCACCCTACCGGCGGTCCGTCGGACAGCACGTGTTCTGACTGTTTCGTGTGTCCCGCAGGCTGGTTGGCGCGAGATTCCCGCATGTACCTCAAGTCAATTGAAATGATCGGGTTCAAGAGCTTCGCCGACCGGACGAAGCTGGAGTTCGAGCCCGGGTTGATCGCCATCGTCGGCCCCAACGGGTGCGGCAAGAGCAACGTTTCCGACGCCATCCGCTGGGTGCTGGGCGAGCAACGTCCCACCGCCCTGCGCGGCGCCAAGATGCTCGACGTGATTTTCAGCGGTACCGACGCCCGCAAGCCGCTGGGGATGGCCGAGGTCAGCATTACCTTCGCGGATTGCGAAGGCGCGCTGGCGACGGAGTTTAACGAGGTTACCGTCACCCGCCGCGTCTTCCGCACCGGCGAAGGCGAGTACTTCATCAACAAAACCCCCTGCCGCCTGCGTGACATTCACCGCCTTTTCATGGGCACCGGCATCGGCACCACCAGCTACTCGGTGATGGCCCAGGGCCAGATTGACGCGATCCTTTCGTCGAAACCCGAGGACCGGCGCGTCATCTTCGAGGAGGCCGCCGGCATTACCAAGTTCAAGGCCGACCGCAAGGAGGCCATGCGCAAGCTGGAGCAGACTGAGGCCAACCTGCTGCGACTGGCCGACGTGATCCGCGAGGTCAAGCGCCAGATCGGTTCACTTCAACGCCAGGCCGGTAAGGCGCAGCGCTACAAGGAGTTGCGCGCCGAACTGCGCGGTCTGGACCTCTTCCTCACACGCCGCCGGCTCGCCGCGCTGGATGTCCGTCTGCGTGAACTCGATGCTGCGATCGGCGAACTGACGCGGCAGGACGCCGACGGCCAGGCGCGCATCGCCTCCGCCGAGCAGGCCTGCGCCGCCATCCACGCGGCCATTCTCGAGAACGAGCGCAGCACCGGCGCCGCCACCGAAGCCGCCGCCCAGGACGACAGCAACCTGCAGCACGCGCACGAAATGATCCGCGTCAGCGAACAGCG
>JAQULY010000449.1 GCA_028718445.1 Kiritimatiellia bacterium | reverse complement strand
CGCTCCTTCGCGAAAAGGGAGAATGCGGGTATGGTCAAGCCGCAACCGGGAAAAGGTGTTCGTGCCACGCTGTTCACGGCCGCGCTGTGCGCGGTCTCGCACGTCGCCTGGCTGCATGCGGAACAGCCGGCTGGCCGGCACGCAGGCCGCGGGGATTCGGACTAACGCGACTCAGATGGGCGCCATCGTCGTCACGGCGCGGCGCGCGTCCTTGCCCGTGTCCGATGCCTTCGCCGGCGTCAACGTCATCACCGCCGGCGAGATCGCGCGATCCAATGCCAGAAACGTGCCGGATGTGCTCTCCAAGTGCGAAGGCCTGCAGGTGGAGGATGCTTCCGGCGTGGGCGCTAGCAGCAAGGTCAGCCTGCGCGGTTTCGTCACCGACATGAGCAGTCTCTACCTGGTGCTGGTGGATGGCGTGCCCCAGAATTCGGTCAACGACAAGCTCGTGGACTGGAACCTGATTCCGCTCTCCAACGTGGAGCAGGTCGAAGTCGTGCGCGGTCCGCTCTCCACGCTCTACGGCGAGAACGCCATGTCGGGCGTGATCAACATCGTCACCCGTGGCAGGACGGCGCAGCCCGAAACCAGCCTGCAGGCGGCCTACGGCAGTTTCGACACCCTCACATGGGACGCGCGCCGGGGTGGCGCCGCCGGCCAGGTGGACTACCTGTTCAGCCTCGGACAGATGTCGTCGGACGGATTCCGCGAGCACTGCGACATGGACCATCGTCACGTCACCGGCAACCTGGGGCTCGCGCTTGATGACGTCTCGCGCATTGCGCCGTGGGCGCAGTACAGCACCGTCGAGCGCGGCGCCCTGCCGTGGGCGCTCTCCGAGGCGCAGCTCGCCGAGGACCGCAACCAGGCGCGCCCCGGCACCGAGAACGACTCCGGCGAGAGCCGCAAACGCGGCACAGGCTTGACCTACGAACGCGAACTGCTGGAGGCGCTGGACCTGAAGACGTCCGGTTACTACCGTCGCGAGGACGGGGAGTCCTTCTATACCAGTGGAGAGACGTCCGCCTCGACGGCGGAAGTTCTCCAGGACGAGTCGCTGCTGGGCGCGAATCTGGCATGCACCTTCACACCCGAGCTGTGGAAGATGCCGCACACGTTCGTGGCCGGCATGGACCTGGACCGGGCCACGTTCGACTACGACAAGTTCGCCGCAGCGCGTCAGGTCAGGAGTTCGCGGCTGTCCGCCTACGATGCCACCCGCGACGGTATCGGTCTCTACCTCGAAGACGAAGCGGCCCTGTCCGAGCGTCTGGGCTTTCTGCTGGGCGGGCGGCACAGCCGGCTGGACTACAATTTTGACGATCGCCTGGCATCGACCCGTGACCATGACCGGGACCTGACGGAAGACAGCTTCCGCACCGGCGCCAGGTATGACTACCGCCAGGGCGGCGAAGTCTACGCGAACGTCTCACAGGCTTTCAGGGCGCCGACGCTCGGCCAGATGTTCACCTATGAAAGCGCCAATCCCGACTTGCGGGCCGAAACCGCCCTCAACTATGAATTGGGTATGCGCGACAGGCTGGGCGAAAATTTGCGCTGGCGGATCAACGCCTTCTGGATGGAGGTGTCCGACGAGATCGCCTACGATTACGCTGCGCAACGCTACGCCAACTACGGCGAGACCAGTCATAAGGGACTGGAACTGGGACTCGAGACGCGGTCCGTGGCGGGCTTCAAGGGCTTCGCCAACTACACGCTGGTCGTGGCCCGCAACGAGGCCGGCGCCGACGAAGGCAGAGTCCTGCCGCACGTGCCGCGCCATACCGGCAATATCGGGCTGGAGTACGAGCAGTCCGCCGCATGGGGCGCCAGCCTCACCTTGCACGCAATGGGCGCATCTTTCACCGACGAAGATAATGCCGCCACGCTCCCGAGCTACGGCACGCTGGACCTGCGGGGATGGTACGCGCTGGGGCCGTGCCGGCTTTTCGCGGAAGCGCGCAACGTGCTGGACGCGGACTACTATACCTATGGCTACAGGCGGGCCGGCGCCAACCACTATTCTCCCCCGCCGGGGACGACCTTCAACGCCGGCGTCTCCGCAACCTTCTGAGTGCCATCGTGAACAGACTACTGTCAATCTCCGGAACTCTCCTCTGTCTGACGTGCGCAGCGACGCGCGCGGAACGCCTGCCGGCGGCCTCCACCAACAAGCCTGCGGCCACCACGCCGCAACGCCTTGTCGCCCTGGGCCCCTCGCTGACACGGCAGCTCTATCTCCTCGGTGCGACCAACCTGCTCGTGGGCATCACGACCTATTGTCCCCAGCCGGACGGCGCGCCCCCGATCGAACGCATCGGTTCGGTGGTGGATCCCAACATAGAACGCATCGTCCGTTTGCGCCCCGACCTGGTTATGACCACGTCCCTGACGGACCGCAGGCGCGTGGACGGCTTGCGCGCGCTGGGAATACCGCTGGCCGAATTCCGCGCCGCCCGGACATTCGACGAGATCTGCACGCAGTTCCTGGAACTGGGACGTCTGGCCGGGCGCGAGACCCAGGCCGTCGCGATCGTCCATCAGGCCCGCTCCGCGGTCGAGTCGCTGCGCTTCAAGGATGGCGCGGGCGTAGCGCGCACGCGCGTCTTCATTCAGATCGGCGCCAGACCGCTCGTCACCGCCGGCCCCGACAGCTTTCTGAACGACCTGATCGAAATGGCGGGCGGCGATAACATCGCCAAGGACGCTGCGTTCTCCGCCTACAGCCTGGAAGCGGTGCTGGCGGCCAATCCCGAATGCATCCTCATTGTCACCATGGGGTTGGCGGGTCCCGACGAGCGCGACACCTGGCGCCGCTACGACAACCTGGCTGCCGCGACCAGCAACCGCATATACTTGATTGCCTCCGATCTGGTCTGCAGTCCCACGCCGGCGAGTTTCGTCGAGGCGCTCGCGCTGGTGGCCGGCATGCTGCACCCGAAGTAGAAGGCGGGTACGTTTACATGTCTTTTCGCGCAAAACATTGGTCAATTCCCATGCTGAGCCTGGCGATTCTGTTTGTCGTTGTGCTGCTTGGCTCGCTGTGCATCGGCGCGGAGACGCTGTCGCCCGGCCGGTTGTGGGCCACGCTGTTCGGCGGAGAGACCGGCGTCGAACGCACGATTCTGTTTCGGGTTCGTCTGCCGCGAATCCTCATGGGCGTGGCCGTGGGCGGTGCGCTGAGCCTGGCCGGCGTCATGCTGCAGGGCGTTTTCCGCAATCCCCTGGTCGAGCCCTACACACTCGGCATTTCGGGCGGAGCGGCGCTGGGCGTCTGTCTCAATGTGTTGCTGCGCCTGGGCCATCGCTTCGGGGCCTGGACGCTGCCGTTGGCCGGGTTTCTGGGCGCGCTGGCCTCGATTCTGCTCGTTTACCTGATGATGGTGCGACGGCATTTTTCGCGCGTGCGGGACCTGCTGCTGGTCGGCGTGATGATCAGTTTCGTCTGCTCTTCCCTGGTGATGCTGCTCATGGCGGTGTCGCGCGCGGACGACCTGCACGGCATCGTCTTCTGGATGATGGGCTCGCTGGAGGAGCCGCATTCGTTGCTGATCGGCCTGACCGCCGCGGTTTCGCTGCTGTCGCTGGGCGTCGCGTGGTGCTTCAGCCTCAATCTCAACGCCCTGGCGCTGGGCGAAGAGGAGGCCGTGCACCTGGGCGTGCGCGTCGAGTGGACGAAGCGCATCATCTTTGTGCTGGCCTCCCTCACCACCGGCCTGAGCGTGGCGGTGTCCGGCATCATCGGTTTCGTCGGGCTGGTCGTGCCGCACTTCATGCGGCTCTTCGTCGGCGGTGACCACCGCGTTCTGCTGCCGTCCGCCTGGTTGTGCGGGGCAACGTTTCTCGTGCTCTGCGACACCATCGCCCGCACCGCGATCAGCCCGACGGAACTGCCTGTGGGCGTCGTTACCGGCATTCTGGGCGGAAGCCTTTTTGTCTACGCGCTGAGCATCGGACGCAATGCCTCATGG
This sequence comes from Kiritimatiellia bacterium, assembly GCA_028718445.1. Classification (GTDB taxonomy): domain Bacteria; phylum Verrucomicrobiota; class Kiritimatiellia; order RFP12; family JAAYLN01; genus JAQULY01. The sequence goes on along the minus strand of JAQULY010000449.1, from coordinate 839 downwards.
GGGAAGGACTGATGCTCGAGATCGTCAATCTGACGGCGGGCTACGAGGCGGGCTTCAGCGTGCGACAGGTCAGCCTGCGCGTGGCGGCCGGCGAGATTCTCGGCATCATCGGGCCGAATGGCGCCGGCAAGACCACCCTGTTGCGTGCGCTCACCAGGGTGCTCAAGCCGCGCGAGGGCCGTGTGCTGCTGGAAGGGCGGGACATCCGGTCCATAGCGCTCAAGACACTGGCTCGCAACGTCTCCGTCGTGTCGCAGACCGTTCCCGCCGGCGAGATGGACGTATGGAACTTCGTGCTGCTGGGCCGGCTGCCGCACTATCGCGGCTTCCAGTTTGCCGCCAGCCAGTCCGACCGCTCCACCGCGGAGTGGGCCATGCGAGTGGCCGGCGTGTGGCCCTTCCGCGAGCGCTGCATGTACGAGATGAGCGGGGGCGAGCGTCAACTCGTGATGATCGCCCGGGCGTTGGCGCAAAAGCCCCGCCTGTTGCTGCTGGACGAACCCATCGCCCACCTTGACATCGGCCACCAGATCGCCGTGCTCGATCTGCTGCGCAAGCTGAACCGCAAGATGGGACTGACCATTGCTATGGTACTGCACGACCTCAATCTGGCCGCCGAGTACTGTCATAAGCTCGCGCTGCTGGACGGTGGCGCCTTGCGTAAGACCGGTTCGCCCGAAGAGGTGCTCGACTACCGCATCCTCGAACCGGTCTACAAGACCGTGGTGGTAGTCAGCCGGAATCCGGTCACCTCCAAGCCCTATGTCGTCCCCGTGCCGGAGGAACAGCGGCGGCAGATCGGCACGCGCCCGGCGGCAGCGCGGTCTTCGGGAGACACG
>JAQULY010000448.1 GCA_028718445.1 Kiritimatiellia bacterium | reverse complement strand
CGCACAACGCGATCCGGCGTCCGTAGAGCCTTTTGACTTCGGCGATATCCATGTTTCCCTGCGGATCGAGCGAGTGCAGCGCATGCGGACCGGCGTTTACGATCTGGTCCAGGATCGGCATGATGTTCCCATCGGTGTGCTTGATCGTGTACTTGCCCATGCCGCGATAGGCCTGCAGGATGCGGCGCAGATAGGGCGCCACGTATTCGGCGAACCGCGGCGGCGAGAAGAACGGGTTGGCGTTGAAGGCGTAGTCGGAGCACAACGCGAAACCGTCGAACCCGGCCTCGGCATAGTAGAGGCTGCGGCCGCATGTATGCGTGATTAGTTGCTCGGCTTCCGCGTGCAAACGCTCCGGTTCGTCCGCCAGCCAGGCGATCATCCGTTCCAGGTGATCTCCTTCCGGAATGGCGAACGTGGCGTCACCATGCGTGATCAGCAGGTAATCCTCTCCGGCCGCCAGCGCCTGCGCCCGGATGCATCGCATGGTGTAGACGAGTTCCATGTCGCGCTGGGGGAAGATGCTGGAGGGCGCATGCGCGACCATGACAATCGAGTGTTCGTAGCGGCGCGCGATTTCCAGATAGAGCGCCGCGTTATCGCGACACAACGCCAGGCGATCCTCTTCCGGCAAGCCGTCGTACTCCGGTCCCTGATGGAAAGACCTGCCGAACGCTTCCTCCGTCAACTGAAATGCCATCTCGAATGTGGGTACGTAATCCGGCGTTCCCCCGGTCAAGGCGACGATCGCCCGCTGCTTGTGCGTCATGCCCATGCTTTGCTCTCGATCCTTTCCATACTAACCGGCTGCCGCAAGCCTGCGCTCGATCTTGCGGACCGTGGCGGGGGCGCAGCCCTCGAAGTGATTATTAACGAAGACCCAGGCTTTGCGCTGACGGCCGCGCAGATCCTTCAGGACCGCGGCCAGCGCGTCTATGTCGCCGTCGCGCGGCTCCACGACTTTCGACCAGTCCTGCCCGGTACGTTGCTCCATGCCCTCCCAGTCCGGACCATGCAAGCGGACGACGATATTCTCGGTCAGCAATTCCGCGCAGGTCGCGTAGACATCCCGAATCGGAGGCATGTAGTAGCCCATCTCGAAAACGTGCGCCAGGGAGTGTGCCCGCAGGAAGGCGAAGTATTCCGGGTTGAGGTACTTGGGGTTGCGCGTCTCGATACCCCAGATGAAGCCTTCCGGCAGGTGCCGAACGAACGCCTGCAGCCGTTCCAGAAACGCCTCCTGCGAAGGCATCTGCCGCAGATTGAGATAGGAGAACTGAAGCATCAGGGGCCCCAGGCGGCTGTGCAGCGGCTCCAGGCGCTGCATGAAGGTCAGGAGCAAGTCCGGCGACAGGAAGTTGGGATTGGGCGTCAGGGAGGCGCTTCCGGCGGTCTGCGGCATATGCGTCAGCGTGAGGGCGTTGGGCAATTTCACGCCGAACCTGAAGTTCGCGGGCACCGCCGCCGCGTAGTCGGCAACAGCCTTGGGCTGCGGCAACGCGATCTTGTCCGGTCCGAAGAGCGACCAATACCACTGGTCCACTTCCACGCAGTCAAAGTGCTGAGCATATTCCCGCAGGTAATCCGGCTTGGCGGTGTGCGAGTAAATCACTCCGCGCCAACTGGGGAACTTCCAGGAGCAGGTGCCGATATGGAGGGCGTCGGGCATAGGCCGTGCAAAGTGCGGGTTGTGACTGGGGCGCCTTGCAGTGACGTACTCAAGCGACGCTGGGCGCGGTCTGAGGCGCATTGGCCACTTTCTCGAGGTAATAATCCGTCGCCGCCGGCGTCTCACCCGCGAAAACGACCTTGCCCTGGTGCAGCACGATCGCCCGGGCGCACAGCTTCACTGCGAAGGCGGGGCTGTGCGTCACGATCACGAGTGTCATGTGTTCGCGCAGGGCGGAGACGCGCTGCGCGCATTTCTCGGCGAAACCGGCGTCACCCGCGCTGAGCGCCTCGTCCGCCAGCAGGATGTCGGGCTGCACGTTGATGGCGATGGCGAAACCCAGTCGCGCGACCATGCCGGCGCTGTATGTTCGCAAGGGTGCGTCAATGAAATCGCCCAGCTCGGCGAAGGCCACGATATCGGGTAGCAGCGCTTCCAGTTCCCGACGGGCGATCCCGAGGGCGATGCCTTTCAGATAGATGTTGTCGCGCCCGCTCAAGCCAGGCCGAAAGCCGAAGTTCCCGAGCGCCAGTACGCCAACGCGTCCCCGGATAGTCAGCCGGCCGGCGTCCGGCAGCATGCGCCCGGTCATCAGGGTTAGCAACGTGCTCTTGCCGGCGCCGTTGCGCCCCAGGATGGCGAGGCTCTCGCCCTGGTGCACCTGGAAGGACACATCCTGCAGCGCCCAGAACTCACCCTGGCGCAGTTCGGTGCGGCGCGGCAGTCCGAGCGAGATGCGGCCGAAATCGCGGATGCCGTAGCGCCTGGAGTCGGCGAAACGCATGGCGAATTTCTTGCTGACGCCTTCGGCTTCAATCAGCGGCAGCGGCGCCGCGTCGTCATGTGCGGTTGCGTCTGACATGGCTACACTCTGCGATTAGATTCGCACAGCTTCGCGATGGGCGTCAAGGCACGTCTTTTGAAGCTTGATTCCACATGTCGCCGAGGCTATATTTTCACTCTATTGCATTTGGTTCGTTCTGAGTCGCAATAATCGGGAGTCATTCATGACGTTGAAAAATGCGGTGTGGGCAGTGGCGCTGTTGGCGGGCACGAGTGTGCTGGCGCAGGAGGCTGGGGGCAACGGTCAAAGCTTCAAGGTTGACGGCGGCGGCGACTTGCGCTTGCGCGAAGAAGCCTTCGACGATATTCCCATCGCGGCCGATCCGCCGGGCGTGACGCGCGGCGGCGAGAACAATGCCTTTCGCATCCGTCCCCGCCTGTGGGGATCGGCGACCTATGACCAGTTCACGCTATTCGGACGCTTGACGCAGGAGTTCCGGCATAATCTTGAACCCGATCCGCCGTCGGCCTGGGACTGGCCGGACGAGGTTATTGTGGATCAGTTGTACCTGGACGGCAAAGGACTCATGGACGGACTGCTAGACGTCCGCGTCGGACGCCAGGACATGATCTACGGCGCCGGTCGTGTTCTGCTGGAGGGCACCCCCAAGGACGGATCGCGCACGATCTACTTCGATGCCGCCAAGCTGAGCTGGCACTTGGGCGACAAGACCGTCGTGGATCTGCTGGGCATCTACAACCGTCCCGAAGCGGGGCTTGAGATCGGGCCGCTGGACCGCGATGTCACCGGTTTCGACAAGTACAACAACGACATGACCGAGAGCGGCGGCGGCGTGTACGCCAAGATCAACGAGATCGAGAGCGTGCCAATGGAAATCTACTACCTGTTCAAGGCCGAGAGTTGCTGGGACAGCTTCACCAATGGCGTGGCTCCGGTCGCCGTCGAAAAGCCCGGCCGTGACACGCATACCGTCGGCGCGCGCGTGATGCCGAAGCTCAACGACCAGTTCTCGCTGGAGTTCGAAGGCGCGGCGCAGTTCGGCGAAACCGACGACGATAACGACGTCGAGGGCTACATGGGCTACGCCGGCGTCTCCTGGCTGGCGCCCGTCAAGGTGGCCTCCGCCTCCCCGCTCCTCACCGCCGGCTGCTACTACCTCTCCGGCGACGATCCCGACACTGCCGACGACGAGGGCTGGAATCCGCTCTGGGCGCGCTATCCGCAGTTCAGTGAACTGTATGTCTATGCCTTCGACGCCGAGAAGGCCGGTTACTGGAGCAACCTGCTCTATCCCAGTCTGACCGCCTCCCTGCAGTTCGAGAAGCTGCATAAGATCTACCTGTCGGCCGGTATGATGATGGCCAATGAGGAGACCGGTCCCGGCGGCGGCGACGCGCGTGGTGCGCTCTACGTGGCGCGTTATGACTTCCCGCTGATCAAGGGACTGGTGGGCGACAGCGACATCGTCTACGCCCACCTGTTGGCCGAAGTGCTCGATCCGGGCGACTACTACAAGGTGGACGACCTCGCTTACTTCCTGCGCTGGGAAGTCGTGTATCAGTTCTGATGGCGCATGCCTCGCGACTGGATTGACATGCAGAGCGCTCCCGGGCACGTCGCGCGGGAGCGCTCGCGCGCCAGAGAGTTGCGCGCATCGGGATGGTGGCAACGTCAAGTGGCGCGGGGGGTGTGTCATTACTGCGGACGCTCGGTGCCGCCCGCCGAGCTCACGATGGACCACGTGGTGCCGGTGGCGCGCGGAGGGCAAAGCACCAAGGGCAACGTGGTGCCTTGCTGCGCCGCGTGCAATCGCGACAAGCGCTTCCTGACGCCGGCTGAAATCGTCCTGGCTGAACTGGCCGGCGCTGCCAATTACGCCCTACCGGCGCTGCAGGACAATTACATCCACTTGGTGGTGGCCGGCGTTCGGGCCGTCGTGGTTGATCCTGGCGATGCCGCGCCCGTGCTGTCGGCCCTGCGCGAACACAGAGCCACCCTGGAGTTCATTCTGCTGACGCACCGACATGGCGACCACACTGCCGGTTGCGCCGCGCTGCGCGAGGTCACCGGTTGCCGCGTGGTCGGCCCCGCCGAGTGCGCCGCCTGCAGCCTGGATCGCGTGGTTGAGGATGGTGACAGCGTCCCCACCGGCGTGGCGCGTTTCGACGTGCTGGGGACTCCGGGACATACCAACGGTCATGTCGTCTATCACGCTGCCAGCGTCCGCGCCGCCTGGACCGGCGACACCCTCTTTGCCGCCGGTTGCGGGCGCGCTTGCGAGGCGCCGCCGTCCGTGCTCTGGCAGTCGCTCTGCCGTTTGCGCGCGCTGCCTTCCTCCACCCGCA
>JAQULY010000447.1 GCA_028718445.1 Kiritimatiellia bacterium | reverse complement strand
TCCGATCTTGGCCGACGCCGATGCGGATCGCAGCCTCCTTCTGGGTCAACCCGAGCGCCAGGGATGTGTCCTTCTTCCTGTGGAAATCGGCTGACGTTCCCCAAGCGGCGTTCATCTGACTGGATACCTCGGTTACGCAGCAGTTGTCCAGCCCTTCTCCAGTAGCCCCTTCATCGCCTTGTGCCCGTCGATCTTCCGCAGCTTGATCTGACCGAAGGCCACCAGACCGTAGAGCAAGGTCACCGCGGCCGGCTCCGTCGCGAACGACCCTTGCGTCTTCGTCCGCCGGCGGAACTCGCGGTTGAGATTCTCCAGCGCGTTCGTCGTCCGCAGGCTCTTCCACATCGCCTTCGGGAACTCGTAGAAGGTCAGCAACTCGATGCCGGCCTCTTCCAGGCTGCGCGCTACCGGTGGACACAACGTGCGCCACTTCACCACGAACGCGTCGTATGCCTTCCGACCGGCAATCCCATCGGAGGCGTTGACGATCCGGTTGTAATCTCGCGTCATCTCCGCCCGGGCGTGCACCGGACAGTGCTCCAGCAGGTTCTGGAGCTTGTGCACCGTGCACCGCTGGACCTTCGGTGTGACCCACGTCTCGCGCGCCTTGCGCAGCCCCGCATGACCGTCGGTGACCAGCAGGATCGGATCGCTCAATCCCCGGCGCCGCAGCGAGTCGATCAGACCACCCCAACAGGCGCTCGCCTCACTGGCGGCCAACTGGAGCGCCACCAGCTGCTTCTGCCCATCTTCCCCTACGCCCAGAACCGCCAGCACCGGCACGCTGACCACTCGGCGTGCCAGCCGGACCTTCAAGTTCAGCGCATCGAGGTACAGGATCGCATAGCGCTCCTGCGTCAGATCACGCTCGACCCACTGCCCGAAGTGCTCCTTCAGCCGCCCGACCACTCGAGAGATCGCACTCCTCGAGAGATGCTCGTCCCCCAGCAACGGCCGCAGCGCCTGGCGGATCCGGCGCGTGTTGGCCCCCGCCAGATAGATGCCCAGGATGGCCTCGTCGACCCGCCGCGTTCGTCGCGCGTAGCGCGGCAGCACGTGGCTCTCGAACTCCGCGGTCGTCCCGTCAGCCCGCTGCAGGCGGCCCCGGGGAACGCGCATCGTCATCGCCCCCACCTCGGTCGTGATCCGCCGTGTGTGCGCGCCGTTGCGGTATCCGCGTCGCTCTTCGGTCCGCTCATGGCGCTCGCAACCCAGAGCCGCACCCAGCTCCTCCTCAAGGATCTGCTCGACCGTCCCCAGAATCTTGCCCCTCAACAAGCTCTGCAGCTCCACACGCAGGGGGATGACAACCGGATCAGATGTGCTAAAGTGCTCCTCGGACATGGCGTATACCTCCTCGCATTGCCCTCTCGGGCTTTGTGGTTTCCCACTTGGAGGTTACGCCATTTCTCTTTTCCACAGAACCAGGGACGGATCCTAGACCAGCGCGGCTCACTCTTCACTGCGCCATGGTGAACAGCGGCGGGCGGGCTCCGATGGCAGTCTGACCAGGTCAGGAACGCGTAGTAGAATCGCCCGCACCGTGCTAGAACAGAAGCTATAGAGGGGGACCGAACTTGACTCCGTCCGTGTAGATTACTGCCTCCTGTACAGGGCTATCTTTCTCATGCTATTATTGACTGGCACCACCTCACTCACTAATACAAATTCCAATGAATGAGCGCAATTCGACCACTGCGGCAACCGTCCAGCTCTTAGTGAAAGCTTTCATCCTACTCATTTTGTTACACGCATCCTGGACGACCATCAGCTTGCTACTTGAGGCGTTCCCTTCGCTTTCGACCGACCCAGGTACTCGGCTGTTTCTTCGATTTCTTCCAGCACTGATCATCCTGGCAGGCTGGTACCTGCGAGCCGTGGGTCGTGTCCGCAATCGCGCTGAAGCATTCCAACTTCAGTTTCTCGGCTACGAGTCCAACTTCCATGTCGGCCGTGCCTCGATATTCGGGCTCGTACTCGGACTCGCCGATAGTCTCCTGACAGCCGCTTGGTGGCCAGCTCTTCCGGTCGGACTCGCAATCGTGGTCCTGCTGGCCACACGTCACGACCGTCAATGAAGCACGATCAGGCGCTCCGTCATTCTTGCCTTGGATGCCTGCAGCTGGTAGAAGTACACTCCGCTTGGCGTCTGTCGCCCCTCGCTGTCCTGTCCGTTCCACGGTACCTCATACACGCCAGCCGGCACATGCTGATCGAAGAGCGTCGTCACGGGTCGGCCCGCAGTATCGTAGACTCGCAACACTACACGATCAGGCTCCATCACGGCAAATCGAATAACCGTCCTTGGATAGAAGGGGTTGGGTCGGCTACCGAGGATTTCCGCTATTCCAATTCCCTGCCTCCCGCCGTCGACGGCAGCCGGCACCGGATAGATCGTCCGATCTATCGTTCCATTCCCATCATCATCGATGAGAAGCGGAAACTCCTCGACGTCGTCAGCGAGATCTAAACGTAGCACCGCACCCACAGGGACAGGACATTCCGGATAGCGGAGATAGATCCAGGAGCCATCCTGTCGCCGATGCAGCGCCCCCACAGCCACCGCCTGTGCTGCGAGCGCGCGTCCGGAGAACGATGCCGCCGAGTGCGGATTATCATCATCGACCCCATGAATCTCATGCACATGTCGCGTAGTAGATGCGATGACCGCGAGAGTGTCGACCTCGTCCACACTTGCGAAGGCCAATCCGCTTGAATCCGTGACTGCATATCCGCCGTCAGCGGAGACCTTGACGTTGAACCGGCCCCCGAATAGCGCCACATCGGCCAGGTCCGCTTGTGTTGAATCAACACCTGCTTGCATCCACGTTGCCAAGGAATCGACTGCCGATCCGGACGAAATCGGCCGTCCGGTAAGTGGAATCCAACTGAGCCAGCTCGCCAGTCCCCCATTCATGCAGTGACGAGCATATTCCCCGGTTGAGTGCAGCAATCTCGCCGTAGCGACCGGGATGCCCACGGGGGTGCCGACGGCTAGGACGGACACCGTTTCCAGAATCAACTGCTTTCCCAGCTTGTCTATGGCCGAATGAAACGCGCCATAGGACCGACCGAAATCGCCTCGGTTGCGAAATACCGCAGCCGTACACAGGTCGTTTGCTGCCAACTCAAGAGAGGCTAGGCTGCCCGCAACGGGAATGATGCTGACAAGGCGAGCCTTGCACTCCTCCTCAGGCGTCCAACACATCTGGACTTGGTCCTGATATGCAAACACTACTAATGGTGCGATCGGGTTACCCCTGAACCATCCGCCTATCCGGCGCAATGCAGAAAAGCCTCGCATCTGCTGGTCGGCAAACAAGAGACGTCCATCTAGTTCCCATGCATAGGAACTGTCGGGAACAGCCCACGAGAAGTGAGACACGTGATCTTCTCCCGGCGCGAGAGGAAACACATCCGCGCCGACATGCATCACGTTGCCTAGTGATGGTTCAATGTCCACACTCAGAGTCATCGCACCACTCTGGCCCCAGTTGCTCCGGGTAGTGACAGTCACTTGCGCGGACTCCACGCCGTTCTGATACAGCTCCCGATCGGTTGTGGCCGACACGATCTCAAACGGGGGCTGCGTTCCCCAGGTCAGAAGCCAGGTGTCGTCGCGGCTATTCCAGCCGCCGAAGACGACCATTCGCCCTTGGCGTGAGTCATAGACCGCGGAATGATACGCGCGCTCGGGAAAGGCACCGCCTTCCGGCTGGAGATCCGTCCAGATCGGCTGACCGCGCAGATCAAGAGCGTGGATACACGGCATGAATCCCCAACCAGAGCAGAAACCTCCAAACTCAACCATGCGCCCACGGATTGGATCGTAAATGCACGAGGTGCCGACGCAACAAGCGGGGCCGTCCTGTGTAAGTAACCACCACTGATCTGGATTGCCAAGCGAGAGATAGTACGTATCCTGATACTGTTGCGAAGAGTACTGGCCGCCGAAGACGATCGCACGGTCGTGTTCAGCATCATATGTCGCATTGTGATCATAGCGCGGAGGTCCATAGAGTAGCCTTGTCCACCGCGGCGTTCCCACCAAAGAGAGTGCCCACGTGTCGGGGGACACCCCCTCTTCAGTCCAGCCGCCGATCACAATGAGGCGATTCCGAATCGGATCGAAGATGGCTTGATGCCGCGCCCGAACCGGCGGCAACTCTCCCGCGCTTTCAACTCGCACCCACTGGAGCACGGGAGTGAATTCCAGAATCCAGGTGTCATTGAGTCTTACTCCTCCGCTTTCACCGCCAAAGAGAATCATGCGGCCGCCAAGGGGATCGTAGGTAAGCGACGCAGCGTTTCGCGGGCACGGTGGACCCCCGATCGGTTCAAGCTGGGTCCAGCGCGCATCCTCTCCGAGTTGGAGCGCCCACGTATCATTGAGCTCGGATGTATATCCCGAACCGCCAAACACTACTACTTGATTCCGCAAGGAATCATATGCTGCGGATGTCGTGGATCGTCCAGGAGGTACCGCAATTGCCGGGGTACGCTCGGTCCAAGTTGACTGTGTATCGAGGGAGAGGGCCCAAATATCCCGAAATGGTTGAGGCTGTGTTTGGCCTGCGTCTCCGCCAAAGACAATCATCTGATCAGAAGTCGGATCAACAATGGCGGTATGGTTCTGTCGGGTGGCTGGAACTGCACCTGAAAACTGAAGTTCATGCCAAGCCGGCGTCCCATTGAGTCTGAGCTCCCACGTGTCCTGCAAGTAGTGATCCACATAGGACTGGCGCCAGTGCCCACCGAACATGATGACGCGGTCTGGTACAGGATCGTACACTGCCGTTGTCCCTTCCCGCACTTGGGGAAGG
>JAQULY010000446.1 GCA_028718445.1 Kiritimatiellia bacterium | reverse complement strand
TACCTTAGCGCGGTGTTCAAAGCTGAGCTCGGCCAGACGCCGGGCCAGTACCGCACCTCATTTTTCGCGCCAGCCTGAGACTCCCCGCGTTCCAGGTGAAGATCCACAGAAAGGACGCGAAGATCGCCAAGAAGACACTCCTCTCGTAGGTGGACCGCAGGTTTCCCGCTGCGCGGGCGCATAAACCGACGAATACTGAACCGCGGAATGTAGAAGTCAGTTCCGTCTCCGCACTGTCGCATGCTCCGCTCCTCATTGACGCAACAGCCGGCGGTAGCGGGCCGGCGTGCGCCCGGCGAAGCGCCGGAAGACCGTGTAGAAACGGGTCGGCGATCTGAATCCGCACTCCTCCATGATGTCCAGCACGCCGCGATTCGTCGTCGCCAGCAGCCGTTGGGCATGGGAGACACGCTGGCGGGTGATGTGTTCGAGCATGGTCAGCCCCATGTGCCGCCGAAACAGGCGCATGGCGTACTCGGGTGTGAGACCCGCGACCTTGGCGATATCGGGGATACGAAGTGGGCCGAGACAACGTTGCGCGATCGTCTCCACCATACGCTCCAGTGCGCTGCCGCCCTGAGCCCGGGGCAATGGCACATGCGAGAATCGGCGCTCGAGAACCAGCCGGCGCAGGCGGGCTTCCACTTCGAGCGCCACGATGCGCTCCGACTCGAAGGACGAGATGGAAATCAGGTGTACCCAGTGCTTCAGGAGATCGCTGTCCGGGCAGGGCGACCGATTGAGCGGCGCCACCAGCACTTGGAACTCGAACAATCGCCGCATGAACCACTTCGGCAATTCCCAGCGGATCGCGAGCGACAAGGGAACGTACACGATGTGGGCCAAAGTTCCCGGCGCGGCGTCCATGGCATAGTGCTCCATGGCGCCCCAGAAAACGAGGAGTTGCCGCGGCGGCACCCGCAGTCGCCGTCCGCCGTAGGACATCGTGACCGGCCCGCGATCGTAGACAACCATCTCGATCTCCGGATGCTGGTGTCGCAGAGGCGGGCTGCCTGTCCGCTGGGCCTCGCGGGACACGGGCACCCGTGTGGCGGCTGTCAGACCGATGGGACTGTCGGATATGGCCATGAAGTGTAACCTGTCGAGCGGTAGGTCATAAATGGGTAAAACATGGGTCGTAAATGGACAAAGACATTGCGAACCGTACGCTATATAGTAGAGAAAAAGGCAACGGAGAGGCAAGAAGCCTCAAACCTCGAGAGAAGCCACCGAAGAAACGGAGCGCTATGAGTCGCCTGCGTAGAATCCTGGCGGTACCAGAGACGGGTTTACTCGTTCCCTTGGTGGCATTCGCGCTGATTTTCCTGTGTGTCGACCGCACGTTTCTGTGTCCCAACAGCGTGGCCGCCATGTTGCGCGCCGTGGCGTTCATCGGAGTCATCGCCGTTGGGCAGACCTGGCTCATGGTGGTCGGGGAGATCGACTTGTCCGTCGGCTCCGTTGCCGGTTTGTGCGCGGTCGTGGCGTCCTGGGTGATGAAGAACGCCGGTTGGCCCACGGAAGCGGGACTGGCGGTCGGCCTGGCCGCGGGTGCGCTGACGGGCCTTGTGAACGGGCTCGTGGCCGTTCGGCTGGGCATTCCGGCGTTTATCGCCACGCTCGGCATGCTCTACATCGCTCGTGGGCTCAACTACTTGCTGTGCAAAGGATACCCGATCTACCCGATTCCCGAACGGCTCGTCGCTTTCGGCAAGGGCGAACCGTTCGGTGTATCGTGGGCGTTCGTCTTCCTCGTTGCGGCGGTAATTGTCGGCGACCTTTGTCTGCGCAGGACGGTCTTCGGACGCAAGGTCTTGGCCACGGGGGGCAACGCCGAGGTAGCGCGCATCGCCGGCATCGACACGGGAGCAGTCAAGATATCCTGTTACGTGCTGACCGGAATGCTGGCGGCGATCGGCGGCATGTTGTTGATGGCTCAGTTGAATGTCGGCCAACCGGAAATCGGGACCGGCTGGGAACTGGATGTGATCGCGAGCGTCGTCATCGGCGGTGTCAGCCTGTTTGGCGGCGTCGGCACCGTGGCCGGCACGTTCCTGGGCCTGCTGATCATGCAGGTCGTGCGTAGCGGACTGGTGGTGAGCGGCGTGAACACGCATTGGCAGACTGTCGCGGTCGGTGTGATCATGATCGCGGCGGTTGGCGTGGATCTGTTGAGGCGTCGCGCAAAGATGTAGCGGCGCCGTGGAACTACGGCAACGAGAAGGGAGTCACGTATGAAGGCGTTGCGTATGGCGGGTATTTGTCTGGCCGGTGTGGCGGTGTTGACGACGGGATGCGGCAAGAAGGCCGACTCCGTCGGGAAGGGTAGCAATGGCACGCTGTGCTGGGTTCAACCGCTGAAGGGACATCCGGTCCACCAGATGACCCAGATTGCGTTTAAAGAAGGGTGCCGCAGGCTCGGATATGACTGCATCGTGGTCGGAACCGACGGATCTGACTGTGCCGGGACCATTTTCCTGGCGGAACAGGTTCTCGCCAAAGGGACCATCAAAGGCATGGCAATCTGGGCAGGGAATCCGGCATGGAATCCCCTCATCGAGAGGGCCGGTAAGGCCGGCGTGCCGGTCGTTCTTCCTCACTTTCCCATTCCCGAGGGCTCGGCCCCCGGCGCTACGGGTATCATCGGATGCGAGCCGGCCGCTTATGCCCGGACAGCCGCCGAAGAGATCGGCAGGGCCAGCGGCGGAAAGGGCGCGGTGGCGATTACCCAGGGGAGCTTCAATTCCACGGAGAATATGGTCGCGGAAACCTTCACCAAGGCCATGAAAGAGCTCTATCCCAATGTCCGTGTCCTGGCGTCAGAAGAGGAAGGGTTCGATCCGTCCAAGTCCATCCCCAAAGCGGTGTCCATTCTCCAGTCGCATCCGGACGTCGTCGCCGCCCTTTCAACCACGGGCGGCGGCCCCACGACCTGGGCCGGCGCGCAGAAGGAAACGGGCCGGAAGATCGTGGCGATCGGCATGGACTATACGCGCGTCAACCTGGATCTCGTCAAACGGGGAGAGGTTCACGCGGTCATCGGGCAACCCCTGTGGGACGAATCGTTCGGCGCGGCCGAGTTGCTGGACAAAGCCGCGCGGGGCGAGAAGATCCCTTGGTGGACCAAACTGCCGGCCCCGTTGATCACCACAGACAACCTGGCCCCATATTCGGAACTGCTCGACAAAGTGGAAGCCGCGATCAAACGGTAGACTCTCATGGGCGTGAACGACAAGACGGCGAACTACGCGCTGGAGATGCGACGCATCTCCAAGGAGTTCCCCGGCGTCCGGGCTCTGGATGACGTAACCCTGCGAGTCCGGCGAGGGACCATCCACGCTCTGCTCGGCGAGAACGGCGCCGGCAAGTCCACCTTGATGAAGATCCTGGATGGAGTCTACCCCGTGGGGTCCTATTCCGGTGACGTCTTGTTGGATGGAAAGCCCGTTCAGTTCAGATCCCCCCATGACGCGAGGTTAAAAGGAATCGGCTACGTGCCGCAGGAAATCCAGGTGTTGGAGAGTCTGAGCGTCGCGGAGAACATGTTCGTGGGCCATTGGACCGAGGGGCGGGGTATCCGCGTGCGATTCGGTGATCTGTACCGCCGCGCCGAGCGTCTTCTACATGAATGCGGCATCCGGCTCGATCCCCGGGTTCCCGTGGCCGTGCTCAACGCGAGCCAACGGCAGTTGGTGATGATCGCTCGCGCGCTTTCCATCCGCCCATCGCTTCTGGTCCTCGACGAGGCCACCGCATCGCTGACCGTGGATGAGACCGGACTGCTCTTCAGTGTGGTTCGGCATCTGCGGGAGCGGGGTGTCACCGCCCTGTTCATCACGCACCGGCTGGCGGAGGTCTTCGAACTCGCGGATGCCGCCACCGTCCTTCGCGACGGCAAATGGGTGGCGGACTTCGACCGCGGCCGGTTCGACCAGAACGACATTGTCTCGGCCATGGTCGGCAGGAAGATCGAAGCGTTCTACCCCAGCCGCCAGTCCGTCCCCGGCTCGAACGAGGTGCTCCGCGTCGAGAACCTCACGGTGCCGCATCCCCACATCGCAGGCAAATCGGTTGTCGAGGATGTCAGCTTCACGCTCCGACAGGGCGAGATCCTTGGTCTGGGTGGACTGGTGGGCTCTGGTCGGAGCGAGACCGTCAACGCCATCTACGGCAGGATGGAGCACACCGGCCGCGTCGTGGTCGACGGCCAGACCGTTCGCATCCGCACGCCGCGCCATGCGCGCGACCATGGCATCGGCTTGCTGCCGGAAGAACGGAAGCGAGAGGGCCTGTTGTTCAACTTTGCCATTCGCGAGAACGTCACGCTGCACAGCTTGCAGGCCGTGTCCCGATGTCAGGTGATCAGCCGCCAGCGGGAAAACGCAGCGGCCGACGCCTGTCGGCAACGCCTGTCCATACGCGCCGGTTCGGTGGACGTTCCGGTCATGAACCTCAGCGGCGGCAACCAACAGAAGGTCGTGCTGTCGAAAGTGCTGATGCCGAGTCCCAAGGTGCTGCTTCTGGACGAGCCGACGAAGGGCGTGGATGTGGGCGCCAAAGCCGAGATCTACAAGTTGATCATGTCTCTGGCCGATCAGGGCATCGGGATTGTCGTGATTTCTTCCGATCTGCCCGAACTGTTGGCGTTGTGCGACCGGATCGTCGTGCTCGCGCGCGGGAGAGTGACCGGCGAATTCGCGAAATCGGAGGCCAACGAGCAACGCGTCATGTTGGCCGCGACGGGGCTGGAGAGGAAGGATGGGTGACAGCGTGATCATACGAAGAAGTGTTCAGATGGTTGTGGCAGGTTTAGTCGTTGGAGGAATG
>JAQULY010000445.1 GCA_028718445.1 Kiritimatiellia bacterium | reverse complement strand
GGACCACTGGCAAGAAACCAGCCAAGCCTTGTCAATTCTTGATCGCGTCCTGGCCAGGGGCGACCGTTTCATATGTCTGATCGGACATGATGGAAGCGCTAATCTGGATTCGATCCAGGCTGTCTTCAAGGAACTGGCATCCGTTGAAGCGGTGTTTGTCACTCTTTCTGGTCTGGCGGCGGTTTGGAAGGACAATAAATATGTACGTCTTCGGTAAAAAGGAAATTGCGGCATTTGTTCGCGTGGCGAACTCCGGGAAACACTTCCGTTATCGGGGTGGTGAGGGCGGCGAGTGCGACACCTTCGAAAAGGAGCTGTGCGAAAAGCTTGACGCCAGATACTCCCTGTTATTGACCAGCGGTACTGCCGCGCTGATATGCGGCCTGACCGGTCTGGACATCGGGCCCGGAGACGAGGTAATTGTTCCGGCCTACACCTTTATGGCGACGCCCCTGGCGGTGCTGGCGGCGGGTGCCATTCCGGTTATTGCCGAGGTTGACGATTCGCTTACGCTGGACCCGGTTGATGTCGAAAGAAAAATCACCGCTCGCACCAAATGCATCATCCCGGTGCATATGATGGGCCTGCCCAGCAATATGAATGCCCTGTGCAAAATCGCCAGGCGGCATAGAATCACAATTCTGGAGGATTCCTGCCAGGCGGTGGGCGGCTCCTATGGGAACAAGCGCCTGACCACGCTGGGTAACGCCGGCGCTTTTTCCTTCAACTACTTCAAAATCATCGGAGCGGGCGAGGGTGGCGCCCTGGTGACGTCAGATAGACTGCTCTACGAGAAAGCCCTGATCCATCATGACGGTGGTTCGGCCTTCCGCGGACACCAGCTCCTAATCAAGCCTTTCTGTGGCTCATCCTTCCGGGTTTCGGAATTTGTGGGCGCGGTCATGCGTGCGCAGCTCGCGCGACTTGACGGCATTCTCAAGCGATTACGCGCCAATAAGGCGGCCTTGCTGGCCGAATTGGATGGCTGCCCGGCCTTTACGCTTAACCCGGTGCATTGTCAGCGCGGTGACTGCGGCGTAACCATCGCTCTCAGATTCGAATCGGAAAGAGCAATGCGCCGAGCCCTGAAAGAGCTGAAGCAAAACGGCATCTCATCCGACACGCCGTATGACAGCGGCATTCACGTCTACTCGCGCTGGACCCCTATCCTTGAGCAGCGCGGCGCAGCGGATCCCCGTAAAAACCCTTACCGTCTGACCACCAAGAAATACCATTATGCAAAGGACATGTGCCCGCGGACGCTCGCGATTCTGGCCTCAACGCTGTATATTCCCATCAATTACCAGAAAAATGCGGCCCAGCACCGGCAACTTGGCCGTCATATCAGGAAACTGCTGCAATAAAGTGTCGGGGGGACACTACGATGAACGAGTTGTCCAATGCCTCACCTTCGTTGCGCCTGTTTGACTGCAATACTCGGGTGGGTTATATGAAAGAACCTCCGCCGGCCCCTATTCTGACCGCGCCTGAACTACTGGCGGAAATGGATCGCTGCGGTGTGGATAAGGCGCTGGTGCATTCAACCAACGTGGAATTGATGTCGGCAATTGACGCAAATATCGCGGTGTCTGAGCTCTGTACGGGACAGGAGCGGTTACAGCCGGTCTGGAGTATTCTACCGCCGCAGACTGGAGAAATGGTGCCGGATCGGTTGCTGGACGATATGAAACGGCAGGGAGTAAGAATCCTGCGAGCCTATCCCGCTGAGAATCATTATCTGCTGAACAGCCTGACGCTGGGACCGCTACTGGATAAGCTATGTGATCATCAGATACCGCTCTTTGTGCCTGGACAATGGGCTGACCTAACCCAGTTGCTGCAAGACTTCCCTCAGTTGATTGTCATTGCTGCGGACTACGGCTGCTGGGGACAGGATCGTCTTTATCGACCGCTCATAGAGCGATATGAACACTTTCATATTGAAACCTCCGCACTTGAACTTGATGGCGGCATCCCTAGATTAGTGGCCGACTACGGTTCGGAGCGGGTGCTGTTTGGCTCTGGATGCCAGAGTCGGTCGATGGGCGGTGCTTCGCTACTGTTGCGCAACCTGGATATTGATCCGGTATCCAAAGCACTGATCGCCCACGGTAATCTCGAGCGTCTTTTGCTGGGGACAAGACTGTGAAAGCACTAGTCGAGTCACAGATTGCCCACGAACTCCTGGAAACCGGGACGTTGTCCTCGTTCAAGGTCTTTGACGTACATGGGCACATGGGCGGGTTTTCCGGCATCTGGTTTCCCCATCCCGAAGCTACTGACATGGTTCGCACCATGGAACGGTGTGGGGTGGAACGTCTGGTATTTTCTCATCATGCTGCGTTGCAGGATCCGTTTCAGGGCAATCGCCGGGCCCAGGAAGCGATCGCGGCCTTTCCCCATCGACTGCTGGGTTACTATGCCGTCAATCCCCATTACGCCAAACATATCAGAGACATTGCCGGCAACGGACGACTGCCGAAAGGTTTTGCCGGCTATAAGATTCTGGCAGGCTATTACCGGACACCGATCACCTGTGATGCCTGCATTCCGTTGTGGGAGCATGCCAATCGGGAGAAACTGCCGGTTCTGCTCCACACCTGGGGTGGCGACTCCTGCGCTGGCTGTCGGGAGGTGGAGACAATCGCCACCAAGTACCCAGATGCCGTTATTCTCATGGGCCATGCCCAGTATGGGGAGTGGGCGAAAGCGATTCATTGTGCCCGGGAGTTTCCCAATGTCTATTGCGAACTATGTGCCGCGTATGCCGTCAATGGCCTGATCCAAATGATGGTGGATTCCGGGATCGAGGATAAAGTCCTTTTCGGCACTGATTTGCCCTGGTTTGACCCAATGTACGGCATCGGTTGCGTGGTCTTTGCCCATATCAGCGACCATGCCCGGCGAAAGATCCTGCGCGACAACGCAGTGAATATTTTCAGGAAATGGTTATGACAGCCGTGCGGGAGTGAGGCTCAGTAGGGCGAGAAGATGCCCCAATCCACGCCGGGAGCCAGGAGGTGGCGGCAGCGGGGGGAGGTGCCGAGCAGCAGCGGTGGGGGTTGCTGGCCGGCGGCGTCGAGCGGCTGGTGTGTAGGCGCGCGACCGAAGTGTTTCTTGTAGAGGCGGCTGAAGTAGGAGGGGTCCCTGAACCCGGTTTGCAGCGCCGCCATCTTCACCGTGGCGCCCGCGTGCATGAGGCGGTGCGCGTTCCACAGATGACGCTGCAACAGATACTGCCGCGGCGTTCGGCCTGTGAGACGCCGGAAAGCGCGGATGAAATGTGCGACCGACAGGCCCATCTCCGCGGCCAGGTTACCGATCGGGGGCATCTGGGTCTGCTCCTCTTCCAGTCTGATGAGCAGGCGTTGCCATTTGTCAAGGGGCTCCGGGGCTTCGGGGGCGCGGTGCGCGACAAGCCGGAACGTTGCGCCGATCAGCTCCTGGATCGCCGCGGCATTGTCCAGCCGCCAGGCGGTTGGCAGTCGCAGCAGGTTGCTCATGATGCGTTCGAAGAGCGTGACGAGCCGCGAGGTCTCATCGCCGGCCGGCACGATGTGCGGCAGTAGTCCGGCCCCGTCCAAGGCGGGAACCATGCGGTCGCAGGGGGGCGGCGCCGGGGTGTAGACGACCTGATAGATGGCCAACGGCTGGCGACTGACGACCTCATAGTGGTTGATGCCCGCGTAGAAGGTCACCAGTGTGTTCGGTCCCGCGACGCCTTGCGCGCCGTCGGACATCGTGAAGCGCATTTTCCCTTCGAGAATCAGATAGGTGTTGAGACCGGGAATGCGGACGGACGGTGTGTAGGGCGGCGAACAGACGTGGAAACTGGCCAACAGCACCGAAGGCCAGAGTTTATCCAGTGGCAGCGGCGGCCAATCGGCGATGGAGGACGCTTCTGGCATGGCTAAAAGAAGGCTATTTTGTCCATGAACAGGCCGTAATAATCCATACGACAAAAATAGACATTGGCACGTCTACGTGGAAACATAGTAGCGATATAGGCATTCAGGGTCGATGGATATTTCAACAGGAGACTGGAATGAGAAGTCGAACGGTCAACGGATGGATGTCGGCGGGAGTGGCGGCAACGATCACTCTATGGGCGTCGCCCCAGTGGCTTCTCGGGGCTAGCGCCACGGGCGGCACGATCACGACCAATGGGCACTACATCATTCACACCTTCACCAACACCGCCGAAACCGAGAACTTCGTTGTCTCGGGCGGGTCGCTGAATTGCGACGTGCTGGTCGTGGCGGGCGGCGGATCGGGCGGCCCGGCGAACGCGGGCAATGCGGGCGGTGGCGGGGCCGGCGGGTTGATTTATACGAATGGTTATGTGGTTTCGGGAACGATCCCCGTGACGGTTGGGGACGGCGGCCTGTACACCAGCGCAAGCGAGCCGTACGGGAACAATGGCGGCAACTCCGTGTTCTCGACGCTGACGGCGATCGGCGGCGGCAAGGGGGCGTATTACGCCGCGCTGCAGGGCGGTGCCAGTGGCGGCTCGGGCGGCGGCGGCGCGCAGTGGAACACCCTGTGCTATACCGGTGGCGTGGGAACGGCCGGGCAAGGCCATGCGGGAGGAACGGGGCCTTACAAATGTTACGCCGGCAGCGGCGGCGGTGGCGCGGGTGGCGTGGGCGGGAGTTCCTACGGCGTCGCTAACAACCAGGAAGGCGGATGGGGTGGAACGGGTGTGCTATGTTCGATTTCTGGAACCGCCGTGTGGTACGCGGGTGGTGGCGGCGGTTCGACACACAGTTCCGGCACGGGCGCCGCGCCGGGGGGATTGGGCGGTGGCGGCAATGGGCCATATGGGGGTGC
>JAQULY010000444.1 GCA_028718445.1 Kiritimatiellia bacterium | reverse complement strand
TGCCGCCGCGCAGTTGCAGGGGCCGGCCGTTGAGGAAAAAACCCCTGTCCGGAGTGAACTCGAACCAGCGGATGCCGAAGGTCGTTTCGCAGCCATCGCAGTCGCCATCAGGCGACACCAGTTCCGAACGCGCGCGGTACAGGCTGGGTGTCTCCGGCGACCAGAGTCTCGGATCGGCGACGGTGAGTTCCTGGAGGAAATCCAGCGTCTGCCCCGCTTCCACCGGCATCTCGGACTCCGCCGTGCCCACCGGATTGCCCCGATCGTCCTCGACGGTGGTGCGAAGGCGCGCCCGCACGGGCCGATCCGCGCGGTTGACGACGTTCGTCCGCACGGCGACCGTCGCCGAGGTGTAGCTCGCGTGGGGCGTGGTGACAGCGATACCCCACGGCGCTACGTGCAGGGCCGGCACGCACGTCAGCCACACGTGCCGGTAGATGCCCGCTCCTTCGTACCACCAGCCCTCCATCAGCCGGGCGTCAACCCGGACCGCAAGGACGTTGGGGCGGCCGTCGGTATGCACCCAGGGGGTTATGTCGTAGACGACGCCGGTATAACCGCTCGGATGGTTCCCGGCCTCGTGCCCGTTGACCCACAGGGTACTGTCGCGGAAGACTCCCTCGAACTCAACATAGACGCGTCCGTCCTCAGTCAGCCCGGCAATCTCGACATCCTTGCGATACCAGCCAATTCCCTTCGGCAGACAGCTATCCGCGCGTCCTTCGAGGTGATTGGCGTCGTAGCGGGCCGCGATGCAGTGGTCGCGCGAGAAGGAGCCCTCGATGCTCCAGTCGTGCGGCAGGTCCACGCGTCGCCAGCCAGAATCGTCGCATCCCTTCGACTGCGCGTCGGCGCAATCGCCGGCCAAAAACTTCCAGCACTTGTCGATCTTGTACAGTGAGCGCATGTGTCTTCCTCCGATCGCCGTTTACGGACGACTGTCTCCGTGGCCTGTTTCCTATGTCTCGCCTGATCCGGCGATCGATCCGTTTCGGGCGGTCTTCTCCGTTGGTGTCGATCAACGTACGCGTGTACGTTACGCGATGTCAATAGGTGTTTGAGTGGTATCCGGACATGAGCCGGCACGGACGGCGCTTCCGGGTTTGTGTGGGAACTTCTCATTGAACCGGAAGCGGATACATACTCAAGCCGCCGCCGACGACGTGTGCGACGATGTGTAGACGACGAAGTGTGCGACGAAGTGTGCGACGACGTGTAGAGGACGAAGCGTGGGACGAAGTGTGCGACGACGAAGTGTGCGACGAAGTGTGGGAGTCTGGTAGACTTTCAGTTTCTCGTGGCCAGAGTGCTCTGCCATACCTGCGGCTCCTATTCAGGCCAAGCCACACTTCGTCGCTATCTTCGTCCCACGCTTTCTCGTCTACGCTTCGTCGCAAGTCCTCTTCGAGACTACTCAAGGCCAGCCATGTCTCGACACAAAAGGGGCTTTCATGCCCGCACGATACCCGATACCGGGATCTCCCGCCCATCCCGATCACACCCGCGCCAGTACGAAATCCCCACACAAACCAGGAAGCGCCGGCGCGGACACACGCCCGGGGGCCGCGACTGGAAAGATCTGTCGGCAAGTTCGCGCGGCTGGGACGCGACCGGATGGGAATCCGTTGTGCTGTGTGCCGAGCGAAAAACAGAAAAGCGAAAAAATCAATTGACTCCACGAACGTAAACGTGTACGTTGTGCACTATGCACAAGGCCGTACCAGAGAAAGCAGGTAGAAACGTCGTGCTGCGGGACATCGCCCGTCGGGCGAATGTCTCTCATGTGGCCGTGTCGCGCGTGCTCAATGGGCGTTACCAGGGCGAAGTCTCGCAAGCGCGGGCCGACCAGATCCTCAGACTGGCCCGGGAAATGGGCTACGTTCCTCACCATGCCGCCCGCAGCCTCCGCACGGGAAAGACGGGCATCGTTCTGCTTGTCAGCGATCATGTGCTGAACCGATCGGAAGTGAAGCGGCTACGGGCCTTTGAGGCCGCCTTGAGCCGGCGTGGGGTTGGTCTGCTCGTCCAGTGGCTGGTCGGCATGAATGATGACGAGAGGCTGGAGAACCTCGCCCGGTTCTGCACGATGGCGGATGGGATGATCGTCTTCGGTTGCTGTGTGCGGGACGAACAACGGTCGCAGGCCATCATGCGCAACGCTCCGCCCGTGATATGGCCAACCGGTCCTTTCTCCGGCACCGTCGGCGACTATGCGCGCGTGAACTGGTCTCAGTCCTGGCGGGAGATCGGAAGTTACTTCCAGCGCTGGGGACACAGCCGAATTGGCCTGTATCTGGTGAATATTCCGACTGTCGGCAAAAAGGCCGTATCGCGCAAAATCGCGGGGGTGATGACTTCATTGAAGGTTCAAGCGGAATGTCGGTTTCTGGAAGGGCCCTTCGACGACTGGAGGCAGTACGAACTGGGCGTCGAGATCGCGCGGGAATGGCTGGCCAGCGAAGCGGGGATTCGCCCGACCGCGATCTACTGCGAAGGCGACAGCATGGCGTTGAGCCTCATGGAGGTGGTTCGGGCAGAGGGTCTGAGGATTCCCGAAGACCTCGCCGTGATGGGCGGCGGTGATTCTGATTTCCGCGAATGGCTGCGGCCGGCGCTGACGGTACTCACGCATTCGGAAGACGATCTCGCGGAGTTGGCCGTGACGGACCTGATTCGTCGCATCGAGAAGGGCGAACGGTCTCCGGGCACGGGAGCATGCGTTGGCGTGATACCCCAGACGATTATCGCGGGCGGCTCGTGCGGGGAGACCGTGTCGTCGCGGCCCAAGGACAAGATTGAGCCCCCGATCTCCTGCGGCGCTGCCGCGAAATTGGCGCGAGCGCTCGATCGGGGGCGCAAGCGTGGATTGGCTTAACGATCGACAGTGGGTGGATTAACGCATTCGCAAACAAAGGGAGAAAGCAAGATGAAGACAAGAGACGGCATCGGTATATGGTCGGCGGTCTGTCTGGCGGGAATCGTGGCCTTGAACGGTCGCGCCGACACGCACTACGTGTCGCCAAGCGGCGGCAATCAGTCCCCGTACACCAATGGCTGGTCAAGCGCGTCGCAGGACATCCAGTCCGCAGTTAACGCCGCCGCGGCCAACGATACGGTGCTCGTCAACGAGGGCACTTACAATCTGACGTCCCAGATCGTGGTGTCGGCCGCGATTACGCTGCAAAGCCTCAACGGCAGGGACGCGACGTTCATCAACGGCGGGTATCCGGCCTATTCGAATCGATGCCTGAAGGTCAACAACGTGAACGCCATCGTCGACGGGTTCACCATCACCAACGGCTACTTTGTCATCACAGGCGACACTGAGGGAGAATATGGCGGCGGCGGAGTCATGCTGTACAACATGGGAACGTTGCGGAACTGCGTCGTGGCCCACAACACCTGCTACAATCCGGACGCCGTATGGAACAATCACGGCGGCGGAGGCATCTTTGTCAACCGGGGTTCTGGCGTCATCTCGAATTGCATTGTCCGCAACAACACCTGCCTGGGAGCCGGACATCAGGGCGGCGGCGGGATACTTTTGCTGGCGCCTGACGCCGCGGCGGGTGTGTTCGACAGCGCCATTATCAGCAACGTCGGCCCGGCCACCGCGGACAACCGCTGCGGGGGTGGGGGCATATTTGCCTATGGGGGTACGGTTTCCGACTGTGACATTGTCGGCAATCAGGCCTATCTGGGTGGCGGGGTCTATCCACGGACTGGCGCCACCATCCGAGACGTCCGCATGGCCGGCAACTCCGCGACCAAGGGCGGCGGCGTTGGCGGGAACATCGGAACCGCTTGGGTCCGGGACTGCATCATCAGCAACAACACGGCGTCGTTGCATGCGGGCGGGGTCTTTGTGGATTACGGAGGCAACTTCTCCAACTGCGTCATCGTCGCAAATTCCGCTTACGAATATGGCGGGGTGTATGCTTATGGCGGGCAGCCCAACTCGAAGACGCGTTTTGTCAACTGCGTTGTCGCCGGCAACAGCGCCCCCAACCGCGGCGGGATGTAATTCAAGTACGGGGGTATCGTCGAGAATTGCCTGATCTACAGCAATACCGCCTCCCTCGGGAGTGGCGGCTTTGTCGCGGATCTCATGAAGAGCGATCCCATAAACAACTATGAGGCCCGCATCAGCAACGTCACCATCGCCAACAATCGCAGCAAACACAGTGGGGGCGGGCTCACGTTGATGGGCGATTGCGGTACGAACCTGATCTTCAACTCCGTCGTCTATGGCAACGTCACCACCAATGCCGGTGATAACACCGACGATGTGTACAATGAGACGGCAAGCAACAGCAATGCCTATCATCACTGCTGCACGTCGGTGGCGCTGGCGCCCAACCAGGGAAACATCGTCGCGGATCCGCTGTTCGTCGATTCGGCGGCGGGGAATTTTCACTTGAAGTCGTCATCGCCCTGCGTCGATGCCGGCATCAACCTGGATGGGATTACGACCATGGTCGATCTGGATGGAAAGCCCCGCGTTCGGTATGGCACGGTTGATATGGGCGCCTACGAATGCGTGAAGCTGCTAGGCACCGTCGTGACGCTCCGCTGATCCTGGAAACGACGCAGAGGCCAATCACATGACGACACTTACACACACACGCGTTTGGCAGGTGGCGCTCCGATGCGCATGCCTGTTCGGGCTGTGCCTTGTCCAGGCGGTTCGATGCGCCGGCGCGCAACGGGTCTACATGGAAGCGACGGGTCAGGCTTTCAAGGCGATCGTGATCGCGGACAAGCCCTCGGGCGCCGCCCGGTTGGCGGCGGAGGAACTCCAACATTACCTGTCCAAGGTGACGGGCGGAACGACTTGGGAACTGCGC
>JAQULY010000443.1 GCA_028718445.1 Kiritimatiellia bacterium | reverse complement strand
AGAACTCCGACGAACCCACTGATTTGTTGATCAACTTTCCCCTGAATCTTCGACAGGGATCCCTTCCCGGGGGGAGATTCTGCCCCAGTCTGAGCATCAAGGGAAATTGTCTTGTCTTGCAGTGGCGAACCAGCCTTTTCGCGCTTCTGCTTTGCCAACGCCCTGTCCTCGGCGGCTTTTTGTTTCACGACCCGGTATATCCGCCAGACGATCACAACCGATACAAGGATAATCGCCCCAAGAACCGCGTTGACCCATGTATTGGGAAATGCTCCCGGTTCCAAGACAGCAACGTTCGGGTTCGAAGGATTGCAGTTGATCACAACGGTCTTGCCGCGAGGATACTTGTCTGCAATATCCTTCGCATCGTCCTTCTTGCGAATCAGGGGCACGAACCTGATCTGGCTGGCAACGTAACTGTTTGAGTTGAACGAATAAGTAAATACAACTTCAGGCGTGTAGTATTGTGTTCCATGGTGTTTTTCGTAAGCCGAAATGCCGGACCCGATAATCTTGCCCTCCACCTTGGGCCAGTTAAGCGATGCGTAAGAATTGTAGACACGGATTGTACCGGAATACAGGAGCACGGCACCGCACAGCGCTATGAGGCCGCCAATGAGTGTCCCCGATCCAAAAAGTTTCTTTTTTTTCTTCATGGCCTCCTTTTGCTGGCGAGGTGCTGGCAAGGTGCTGGCAAGGTGCTGGCAAGGGGTCAGCCCTCGAAATAACATTTAACTAACATCATGCTTGCTTCTTATTCCCTCAAGAAAGATTTCCATCTTCTTAAAGGTTTGTCCAAGCTGTCTATCTTCGGCAAGCAACCCTGGCAACCTTCGGATCTGCGCGCTTACCGCCCCGCCTGTACCCATCTGCAACACATCAGACACCTGCCTCTGCGTCAAACCACCGAATCTAACCAATAACTGCGCCGCCAAGGCACGCAATGCTGAATTCCTTCTTCGCTCTTTAAAGGCCGCAACAGGAACACCAAGCACTGAAGACATAATCGACAATACATCCTCAGTTTTTAATGGCTCCGTAGTATGCCTGAACGATACATCTTCAATCTTATTATGACCTTCTATTAACTTCTGATAAAAATCATCCACCCATCCCCTGAAAGAGTCCCCGCCAATACTCCTCGGCGACATTTTCATTACATCCTGAAATTCGCTATCATCCCCGGCAAGACCAGTTTCCACAAACTCCTGATATCGCCTGCACCAATGGCTCTTCTTGCCACCCATCATCGAAAGAACCGGTTCATATGCCACAAAATCAAGCTCTTTATCTTTCCCGATATAGCTGCGATATGAACTCCATGGATATGCCAGCAAATACTTTATTTTCTCCGGAACCAGTTTATCCTTTATTCCCCCGACGTGTATTGGATTAAGATGCACATATCGTGTCAACCGCTGCAGGTAATCATCACCATCCACCAGCTTCGCCTTGTAACGTCCATCCAGCAGGTGACCATGGCGATCATGGCGGAGGTTATAATAGACAGTATAAGCCGTGGACAGCGACTGCATGAACTGAGGACAATTCCCTTCTGGTGTCTCAACGACCAGATGGAAATGGTTGGTCATAAGAACAAACTGATAAAGACGGACATTGAACTGCTTGACACGGTCAGCCAGCCTGTCAACAAACCGCGTCCTGTCTTTATCATCAATAAATAACCTTGATTGTTCCAGCTGCCTGCCTCCTATCATCCGGCAGGAAACATGATATATTGCTCCAGGATACTTAACTCTTATTTGTCTGGCCATAATCTCCGCATCAAAGGACTCTTCCCCATCTCTTCAATGCAGACATTATACCTCAACCACCACCCTCTAGTAAAATATTATTTCGAGGGCTGACCCCCGTGGACACGTTCCGCGGCGCCGGCCGACTTCGCCTGGAATCGCAGCCACGGCGCCCGGCCGCTGGCCTCGCAGGCGATCGTCAGGTCATTGGCGCCCGGCTGCAGCACAAGCTGGCCCGCGGACGCGACCGTCCGGAGGTCGTGGTAGTTGGGGTCGCAGACCTGGGCGACGCCGGCGCCGGCGTAGATCAGGTACTGGAACGGTTCCAGGTCCGGCTGGAACTCCAGCGTCTGTCCGCCACTCGACAGGTTGACCTTGGCGAGCTTTGCGGGGAGCTCGCGCAACGCCCTGATGCCGGCCACGCGACATTTCACTTCCGTGTTGGGCGGAATGGCATTGTAGCCCACCGTGACCATCGCAACGTGGGTGTAGTTGAACCCCTTCAGAGTCACCCACCAGGATGCGAACGCCGACCAGTTGTTCCACTCGTAGTCGTAGAACCGGCTCAGCGAGACCTCACCGAGCGGCAGCTCGATGTAGCGCTCGCCGATGAAGTCGATGGGCACGTAGAACGGCCGGACATTGTTGCCGTCCTGGATCTCGACGAACAGCGTCTC
This sequence comes from Kiritimatiellia bacterium, assembly GCA_028718445.1. Taxonomy (GTDB): domain Bacteria; phylum Verrucomicrobiota; class Kiritimatiellia; order RFP12; family JAAYLN01; genus JAQULY01. The sequence continues at coordinate 2,426 of JAQULY010000443.1, read as the reverse complement.
GCCTTTGCCATCGCCCTCGACCCAGAGCCCCAAGCCGCGATTCTTCGACAGGTCCAGCGGCTTGGGCAAGGCGTAGCAAAGACGCGTGACGAACGAGGGCTTGTCCGCGCCCTTGTAGGCAGTCGTCAGGCGCAGTGCATTCTGCCCGGCAATCTGCCCGTCGCGGGTTGCTGTCAGAGTCGGGGCTTCCTTGGGCAGCCCCGCTTCTCGCACGAGTCCGGCGGGATCGGACGGAGTCAGGTCGATGTTCTCCGCATGGTCGTAGTCGTAGGCGGGCAGACACCGGATTTCGAACCGCACCGGCTGCGCCGCGTACGGGTTCTGGACCTGGAACGGCGGCTGCGGTCGTGGTTTGCCCACGGAAGCGAAGGTCAGCGTGCCGGGCTTCGCCTTACGCCCCTCGCCGGAACTGTACCAGTAGAACGGCCCGTACGAGACCGGCGTCAGGTCCCAGACGCGGTCCTGCACCTTCCGCAGATCGAAGTCTTTGCCACGCTCCCGCAGCTTCGCGCACTGCTCCTCGCTGAACGCGTTCGAGAACCGCGCCTCGTCCCACTCCCTGACGCTGTCGAAGACCTGCCCCGCCTGACCATGGGCCTTGAGGATGCCCGCCTCGGTGCACAGAGCGTGCGTCGCGTTGTTCCCCGCCGCCTTGGCCAGGAGGTACTGGACATCCTCCATGCGCGTGGCCTCCCAGTCGAGCGACGTGGTGCCGATGCGCCACCAGCCCATGGCGGCCGGGAACAGGTTGTCGCGGAAGTACTGGCAGTTGTTGGCGCGGTACGAGTCGATGTCCATCTTCGCGCTCTGGGTGAGTTCGCCCCAGTTCATGCGCGTGTGCCAGTGCCAGTTGTAGTGGAGCAAGCCGCTCGAGTCGGAAATCACGTGCTGCTTCCAGCCGCGATGGCACAGGTCCACGAACCGGCATTCGGGGTATTGGCCGCCCGCCTCGTAGGCGATCAGGCCCTCGATGCCGTCGAACGAGATCTGTCCGGCATGGCAGGCGTTGCCCAGTTCGACCAGGCGCCCTGCCATCTCGTCCGCCATGCCGTTCGCAATGCCCGGATAGAAGGTGCGGTACCCGTGGTCGGCGAGCTTGCCGATGTCGTCGCCCTGGTTGTGCGCCGCGGCCGTCGTCTTGAACGCGCCGCGTTCGCAGTCGAGCAACCGCCACGGCTCTTTGTCGGAAACCGTGCCGAACCGGACCAGTTCCTTCCCGATGATAACGGTGTTCAGCGGCGCGTCCCACTGGATGCGCTTGCGAAACACCTCCGCATCAGCCACGGGAATCTCCTTGGCCGCCGCGTCGATTGCCGCGCTCAGCTTACTGGACCCCGTGCGCGCCAGCCGCGGATCGGGGACCGGCGTGACATATGGGTCGTTCGTGGTGATGAAGGCGGTGAGCGTGTGGAACCCGATTCGGATCCCGAACTTCTCGGCCTTGTCGGCGCATTCGCGCAGGCTCTTGTCACCCTCGGGGTACTCGCTCTTGCGCAGGATGAACCGGCCCCACGTCTCAAAGGGGTTCGCGTGGTAGATGAACTTGAAGCCGCCGCGCTGCGCCAGGGCGAGGACTTCGTCGATGTTCCCGACTCCGTAGGAAATAATCAGGTAGGGCCGGCGCGCGGTCGGGGAGATCTTGTTCCATTGCCCGTCGAGGATCGGGTGCGGCAGCCCCTCGGCAATCTCGATCGCGCCGATCCGCTCCAGGGCTTGCGCAGCCGGGCATGCGAACAGCGCCATGCCCGCACCCTTGATCCCGCCCTGGGTCTCCTTCGCCGAGGCGGTCAGGACACCGCCCCAGCCCGCCGGCGCCGCGCCGGCCGTAGTCTGCATGTTCAGCGCCTGCACACCGATCGCCGTCGCGTCGTCACGAATGACGCCGACCGTCGCGCCGACCCGGCCCTTGATGCGCGTGGGCAGCCGAATCAGCGTCACGTCGTCCGGCTTGGCGCCGCGCACCTCGAGCAACGTCAAGCGGATGTGTGTCGGCGCGCTGCGCACTTCCACGATGGCCGTGACGCCCGTGTCGCCGTAGGAGAGATCGAGCCGCCCGGATGCCGCGTCCAGACGCGCCGATGTCGGGTGGTGCGCCTTACCGTCCCACGCCAGGCCGAACAGAATGGGTTTCTCCTCCGCAGCCAGCAAGGCCCGGGCATTGGGCGGCCCCTGCACGCTGGTGATCTGCCCGTCCTTCGACACGTTCAGCGACAGGTCACCGCCCTGCAGCACGATGGTGTCCTGCGGGCCCTGCGCCACCGCGAACTCGGCCATGACGACAGCCCCGATCAGAGTGATCCCGAAACGTCCCATGAAAATTCCTCCCTTGCTGCTCCTACTCCGGCTCCTAAATCCTTTGCCGCGCCCGGCAAACCGCTCGGCAACGCGGCAGACCGTGGCCATCGTCAGCGGCCTGTGGAGTGCGG
>JAQULY010000442.1 GCA_028718445.1 Kiritimatiellia bacterium | reverse complement strand
TGAGAGCTTGGGGCGAGGGATTGGACGGATCGGACGGATCGGACCGATCATCGACAGAATGGTGCCGCCCGATGTTACGCACGGCCAGGGCTTCGGCGGCGTCGGGGTGCCACTGCGGCAATCGGCGGTGACGCAGGAAGTCCTCGTAGTCGAGCAGGAGTTCCTCCAGGCTGGAGCGGGCGACATTGACCAGCCGCAGCTCGGTCTGGGAAGACGTGGCGGCGGCGCGGCTGCCCTCGGCGATGTTCTGCCGGCCGCTGCGTGCAGCCTGCACCATCTGGCCCACGGTACGCGATCGCGGATCGAGAAACGCCTCACAGAACCAGTACGTCGCGTCGTAGATGACGGTGGAAATCTGAAAACTTCGCAATTCCCGGTAGCCTCCGCTGGCTCTGATCTTTCCCATGATATCTCCCTATGCGACCAATGGGGATAGTTGCGCTCCCCACCTAACACGAAGGAGCCAAGCAGTAGGATTTCCGCCCCCTCAGCCGAATATTTTCGCACCACTTCTCTCAGCCCCAGTGTCCCTCCTTGCTGGCGCGTTTGTGCTTGTATGAGCGCGCGCGCACTCAGCGCGCGTGCAGCACGGCCACAGTGTCGCCGGGAACCAGGTCGCAGGGGATGATCAGCGACTTCGGGCGCCGATCCGGTGCGGCGATCCAGTCCATCAGCAGTTCGGCGGCGCGTGCGCCGATGTGTTCGGGATGCTGTTCCACCGACGTGATCCGGTGCATGACGTAGATCTCGCGCAGATTGCCGAACCCGGTGACGGAGACGTTGCGCGGCACCTTGACCTTGTCCTGCAGGAGCGTGCGGATGACATCGGCGGCAAAGGGATCGGTGGCGGCGGCGATGGCGGTGAGTTCCGGATGCTCCTTGCGGGCCTGCCTCACCAGGGTTGGTATCGTGACGTAGCCGCCGACACACCGATACACGCGCAGCTCCGGTCGCTCGATGCCGCGCTCGCGCAACGCGCGCACAAAACCGTCCGCGCGGCCGGGACGGCACCCGCCGTCCCGTTCCGGCGTGATGATGACCATGTCGCGATGGCCCGCGTCGAGTAGCAGGCAGCCCACGCGGTATCCGCCTTCCTCGTTGTCCGGATTGACCGTCGGATAGGGCGTATGGTCCTCCGGCAAGGTGCAGTTTATCAGCACCGCCGGCATCGGCAGGGAACGCGGCGGCAGCGTGGCGCAGACCAGTCCCGCGAAGCCTGCCTCGGCGATGTGCTCCCAGACATGCGCGCCCGACAGCTCCAGGCCGGGGTCCACATACTGCAGCGCATAGCCGCGCGTCAGTGCGGCATTGCAGGCGCCGGCGAATTGACGCCAGAAAAAAGAGTAGGTGTGCGCCGGCATTACGAAGCCGAGTACGCCCATCGCACCCAGCCGCGACGACACGAACGTGCCGCCGCCGCGCCCGCGCCGCACGAGCACGCCGCGGGAGGCGAGGGCCGACAGAACCTTGTTGGCGGTCGCCTCCGATACGCCGAAACGCTCGGCCAGTTGACGGTCGGACGGCGCCCGCCCGCCACGTTTGAGCCGGCCGTCGCGGATTCGTTCCAGAATATACCCTTCCATGGCGCGTTGCTTCATGCCGTAGTCGTCGGTTGCCATCTTGCGCTCCTGTCTGGCGATTACCATATGTAAAATAATATCCCAGGCCATTGACTAAGTCAAGTATTGCTCGCTACGCTAGAAGCAACAAGGAATCCTGATAAGCATGTCACAGGGATACCTAATGTAAGTGTGTTGGAGAAAGGACGGGCAACATGCAGGCACAGTGTGAACGCAGCCGAAAGGCGCAGACCATCGTTGACAGGAGGTTCCCGATGACAGACTCATCCGTTTCGCAGCCTCGATCCGTGAATCGCGAACTACGGCAACTCGCGCTGGCGGGTGCGCTCGTGGTCGCTCTGATCGTGGACGCCGGCGCCGGAGACTACATCTTCAAGGTTCCCAGCGGGGACTGGAACGTCCCGGCCAACTGGAATCCCGCCGGGGTTCCCAGTCTCGCGGGAGACACGGCCCATATTTACACGCCTGGCGCCACCGCCATCGTCTCGGGCGCGCAATCCGTCGGGAACTTACGCCTCGGCTACCGTTCTTACAACGGCACGCTTGACATCCAGGCGACAGGCGGCCTGGATGTGAGCGATAAATGCTATATCCCCTATAGCGACATCGATAACCAGACCGCAACGGGAACGGTTCATGTGGCGGGCAAATTGGCTTCGCCAACCATTTATCTTGGAATGGGATCGGGCTTCACGGTAGGCAGGATTGTTCAGTCTGGCGGCGTTGTCACGTCGAGCACTGCGTTTATCATGGGGTACTGGCCCAGCAGTCGCGGCTATTTCGAGCAGAACGGCGGCACGAATGTCTTTCAATCCCTGGAACTCGCCGTCCATAACAATGTATATGGGTCCTATACCATCAACAACGGGTCGCTGACGACGCCCAAACTGGTGGTTGGAGCATCGTTCCTTCCCGGCGTCGGCGGCACGGGCGTGTTTACCATGGCGGGTTCCGCTGACGTTGTGGCGGCCGAACTCGTCGTGGGGTCGAAGCAGGGTTTAAACGGCGGTGCCAACAAAGGCGTTCTGAACGTGAATGGCGGGAAGTTGGCCGCTTCAACGATAACGGTTGGCTACATACCTTCCGACGATGGCAGGGTCATTCAGTCTGGCGGCACTGTAACCTCGTCGGCTGCGTTTACCATGGCCTGGAATGGCAACACCGTCGCCTATTACGAGCAGAACGGGGGAACAAATACGTTCGCGTCCATGGAGGTCACGCATCACAATTCCCGCGGTACCTACACCATCACCGGCGGGTCGCTGACCACACCTGCGCTCGTCATCGGCGCAAGCGTGCTCCCTCCCACCACAGGCACGGGAGTGCTAAATGTGGCCGGGTCAGCCAAAGTCACGGCAAGCGCGCTGACGGTGGGTTCGACACAGGGATCCAACAGAGGGTTTCTAAATGTCAGCGGCGGCGAAATCCACGCCACCGCGCTGACGGTAGCGGCCAACAACACCGGCAACGCCATTCGGTTGACTCTGCCGCGGACGGGATTGAACCCGATTGAGGTGGCCAACACCGCCACGCTGAACGGCGTGCTGACGATCGAGCGCGCGACGAACTACCGCTTCGAGCCGAACTCGGTGATCACGGCGATGACCTATAGCGCCCGCTCGGGGGCATTCGCTCAGACCAACCTGCTGGGTGGGATGACCTGCCGGGTGAACTACGACGTTGACGTGGGCGGCGGCCGCAAGGCGATCACGCTGGACCAACTGAGGCCGCTGCCTCAAGGGACGATCATCCAGATCCGGTAATTAAAAGGAGAAGCCAGAATGACGAAAACAACATTGGCAACAGTCGCGATCTTGGCCGCGGCGGGCGGTTGGATCGGCGCACAGGCAGGTGGAACAGACGAGTTCAACGGGGCAAACTACGTCAAGGACTGGCAGTCCGCCAAAACGGCGCTGATGCGGACGACTCTCGATTCCAGAGGTGCGGTCCGGGTCGGAACCGGGCAGGCAGTCGTGCCCTGGGGGATCGAGGGACAGGAGCGCGCCAACTATTGGAAGGATGTCCAGGCGACGGTGACGACACAGGGCGTCGGCGGGTCGTGTTTCCGGATCGAGGGCACCAATGTTCTCGGCTCTCCTGTGACGCAGGCCGTCACGGTGACGGACGACGCCGTCCGATGCCTGTATCGGGCCGATCGGCCGTTCGTCCTGCGCGGGCAGTTCCCGGGCGAGCCCGAGGCGAACTGGTTCAAGTCCGAGTCTGCTGCCGGCCAGGAAGTTCAGGGCGAGTTGTGGGGTGAATACGCCGACCTGACGCTCCACCGCGTGCTGGAGTACACCTATGGCGGGCGGCGCCTACGGCTGGCTTTCGGCGCGGAGTGTCCCCTGCGCCTGACACCGTGCGAGACGGTCTATGAGCCCGCGCGCTTCAGCCTCGCCTCCCACCCGACCGGGACCGTCCACGAGATCGTTTTCGACTTCCTGAGTCTCGATTCCCGTGCGGCGCCGCCGGCCAGAGCCGACACTCCGCTAGTGACAAAGCCCATGGATCGGAACAAGCTCATTACCGGTCCCATCCAGGCGCACCTCAAGTCGGGCTTTCACCCCGAAGCCGTCGTGGACGAGCGCGTCACGGAGCCAGCAGCGGTCTTGTTCACGCCTCGCAAGGGGCATCCGGCGGTTTTCAGGCGCAAAGAGACGCTGGCCTTCGACGTCCGTCTGCTCCCCGGCGCCAGCACGAACCCGATTGCGGTCCCGCTCGAGGTCCGCTGCATTGCCACGCTGAACGGTAAGCGGGTGGAAAATCGCGTTGTGGGCGAACTCGACAAACCGGCCTTCAGTCTGACGCTCAAGCCCGTGGAACCCGGCCCATACCGTCTCGAACTGTGGGCGGGCGACCGGAAGGTTGGAGAGGACGAATTCGTGGTCGTCGGCCCGATCGCGCAACGCAGGATCGGACCTTTCGAGAAGAACCCGCTCAAGTTGAGGGAAGTGGACCGCATCGAGTGCGCGGACGACCGGGGCCGGCATGAGTTCTACGCCATCTGCCCGGCCAACGTGGCAACCAATCAGGAGAAAGGTGTTGGGCGTTTCCTGACGCTGAAGCAGTCGATCACCAACGCCATGGAAAGCACCTACGGCCAGCCTCTCGACTGGCTGGCGTACCGGGTGAACGGGCTGGCGACCGACCGGCCTCACCTTCTGACCGTCGAGTACCCCGACATCGCGGACATGCTCGTGTCCGTCGAGACCAAACATCCCTTTCTGCCTGCCGGCCTGCCCAGGGATACCCAGGGCCGCCGGACGATCACCCCCGAGAA
>JAQULY010000441.1 GCA_028718445.1 Kiritimatiellia bacterium | reverse complement strand
CCCGACAACCACCCGTAAAGGCCCCCCAGTCATGGTGCGTCCATATTACCGGCCCCGACAGAGCCCCAATGGCGCGCGCCGACAACGCCTGGCTGATCCAATGCAAATGTATGATGTCGGGGCGCAGACACCCGATGGCGCCAGATGCCGGCCGGGGCAGCCACCCAACCGACCACGCGGATGCTAGCCTTCTCGGGTAGCGCCGCAGTGGCAGCGAGTCCGCCAATGCCCGCGCGCGACGGTAGAGCCGTGCCGGCCAGCCTCGCAGCCCGCTGAAAGAGCGCGTGTAAGGATCGCCGGACCGCGCCACCTCGGCGAGAAAGAACGATTCGTGACCGGCAGCGCGCAAACCACGGTGCAGAGCGTGCGCCGCCAGTCCGGCGCCGCCTTCGTAATCGGTCTCGCTGATGTGGAGGACTCTCACATGACCACCTCAGGTAAGCATGCGGAAGCCGCACTCAGGCTGAGTGAGGCGCGGACTGCCGAAGGCGTCCGGTCTGCCGTCGTCAGGTCGTGTTCAGAAGGAAGCATGGCGGTCACGCGCGCATGAGTTGCTCGAAAAAGTCCTCGAATTGCCGTGCAATTTCAAGCCATGAATATACGGGGATGTCCGCTGCCGCATGGCGTACGAGCGCGGCGCGCAATTCGGCGTCCGCGGCCAGCCGTTGGATTGCGGCCGCATAGTCCCTGGTCAACAGTGCGTTGCGGCCATTCTTGAAGAACAGGTTAAGACGCCCGTCATAGCCCAGTATGGGCTTCTTGAAACGGAGATATTCCTGGAGTTTGGCGTTGCAGTCCTGGTCGGCGGTGACCACCAGCGCATCCGCCTGCGACATGACGCACAACTGTTGCTGGCGCGGCAGGAAACCCAGGAAGATGCAGTTCTCCGAAGCATATTCGCGCATCCTTTCGCTGCCGGGACCGGTCAGGTAGAGTCTGATGTCGCTGGGAAGACGGCGCATCGCCTCGCATACCTCCCAAGTGCGCTTCCAGCGGTCCATGGCGCCGGTATATACGAGCTTGAATCGGCCCTGCAACCTGATGTCGCAGGCGGAACAGTCTACCTGCGGCTCGTCGGCGCCGTTGGGTATGTAGTGACTCTCCACGCCCCACTGCCTGCCACGCATCTGGTTGTAGTAACTGAGCGTCACCACCGCATCCGAGTTGCGGATGATTCGCCGTTCCATCCAATCCATCAAGATCCCCGGCACACGGCCATAGACGGACCGCCACACCTCGCCGTATACGTCGTCCCAACCGTGAACCACCTTGAATCGCCGGTGCCGGCAGAGGAAACGCCTGCAAAACAGGGGATGCAGGGACACGGTTCCGCCATACGTGTAGACAATGTCAGGGGCAAAACGGTCAATCAGCCGCGCCAGTCGCAGAGGGTGCGCCGCCGTTGCCACCGGCGCGTAGCAGGTAGTCCAACCTAACAACTCGAGATGGTACCGGATGGCGGCCAGACTGAAAGGCGACTGCTCGAAATGCGCCTTGGCAGGTGTATGCTCGTCGAAACGACCGGTCTGGTCGCTCACCACAATCAGAAAACGCTTCACAGCTTCTGACTCCCGCCTGGCTGATGGTCGCGGCACTGAACCGGCGCGTCTTTGGCATGGCGACGGCGCGTAAGATAGAGCAAGCCTACCAGCATGCGCTCCGCCCAGATCGTCAGCAGCAGCATAGGGTGGCGCATGGCCCGACGCCACTTGCCTTTTTCGAGGAACACCACGATGAACCGGTAGACTGGGCCGAATTGGCGGCGCGTGGTTTCGTCCCGTCCCCATTTGCCGAGGTAGGCGCCAAAGTTGCCGGAGTAGTAGCGTTTCTTGCGCAGATGCCCGGCGAACGTCAGCCGCGCTTCATCATGCACGAGATGCCCGCGGGTCAAGGCGACCTTGCCGGTCAGGGCCAACACGCGGCGGTCCAGGTCCCAGTCCTCGCCGGCAAACATGCTTTCGTCGTACCCGCCGACGGAAGCCAGCAGTTCGCGCTTGATGACGCGCAGGGCGTCAATGCAGGTCGCGTCGTAGAAACTGCGCTCGAAGTTGCGCGCCCGGGTCCACCAACCGCCGCCGGTGCGCACCTCGCGAAGGTAGAGGGCGTCAGGCGGCGAGGCGCCAGCCAACAGACGCCGGATCTCCTCCATGGTCTCGCCGGGAACCCGCATGTCGGCGTCGAGAAACAGTACATATCGCCCGTGGGCTTCACGCCATCCGCGATTGCGCTGGGCGCTGCGCTCGGGGCCCTGCAGGAACACACGCGCGCCGCACTGCCCCGCGATCTCGGCGGTCCCGTCTTGCGAGTGGTTGTCAATCACCAGCGTTTCGCACCAGCCCTGCGCGACTGTCGCGTTCACGGACGTCAGACAGGCCGCGATATTGTGCTGCTCGTTGCGAGTCGGAATGACGATCGTAAGCAGCGGCGCGACTGTCTCGGTTATGTCCATGCTTGCGTCCAAGCTTCACCTTCCCGCTACCACCGCAAGTCATCCGCCATCAGGTCTCTCTTGCTGAAGAACATGTTCAATGTCTCGGATGCACAACCTGGTTTCCAGGCCCGCAGGCCTCTCCGTGTGATGACGTATGGGTGAAATCCCAATGCCATGGCGTACCGGATCAGTTCCAGCGCCGAGCTGCCAGCCTGCCGCAGGAACTCATCAATGACTTCCATAAGGAGCAGCGACACGGAGGTTTCCAGCGTTCTCTGAGCGCCCCTCAGGACCAGCGGTTCCGCTCCCTCGACATCAACAATCAGGAGGTCTATCTTTGACAGGCCGCGCGATGCGACGTACTCATCCAGGGTGACGGCATTGACGTCAACGCTTGCCGACTTCCCGGCAAGCACGAGGGACGAGTTGGTTCCCGCCAGGGACAAACGGGCTCTTCCCGGGACGTCCGACACCGCGACCTGCTCGACGGCGATGTTCCGAAAGTCATTCAGCGCGACATTCTGCCTGAATGACTCAGCGTAATCCGGTATCGGCTCGAAACACACGACGGTTCCTTCAGACCCGACGGCACGCGCCCCTACCAGTGCCAGCCATCCGTCCTTATATGCGCCAATCTGGACAAGCGTATCTCCGGGGTTCAGGAACTTGTTGACGAGCCGGGTTTCGAACGGGTTGCTCTGCCCCATGTAGGCGAAACCGCCGACAACCGCGTCTTCACGTGTCAAGCGCAGCTTGATGCCGAAATCGCACTGGTATAGGGCTTCGTGTGGCACCGGAGCCAACCATGGCCCAAGCGTCCGTCCAATGCGACCGCAGGCCAGACGGGTACATACGTCGGCTGGCAGCATGCGGTAGACCAGCTTGAAAATCCACTGAGCCAGCCGGCGCATGCGATGACGCAAGTTGGTGTCTGACGCCATTATGTCTATTTTCCCATGTAGGCGTCCAGGATACATTCGGCGTTCCGCTCGCTGAACATTGCGAGCGCGTGTTTCCGAGCCTGCGACTGCAACCGACGGTACACCTCCGGGGCATCCAGCAGCCGTCGCAAGGCGACCGCATAGTCCTCGACACCCAGACCGCACAGAATGCCGACGGATTCGTCCAATGCATCCGGTATGCCGCCGGCGTTCGAGGCGATCACCGGAGTGCCGCACGCCAGCGCTTCACAGATCACTCTGCCGAAGGCCTCCGGGTACTGCGACGGAGCCAGCAAGACGTCCGCCGACCGGTAATACTCAGGCAGGTCGGCGTTGTCTATCAACCCTATATATCGGAAGTTCGTTAGACGCCGGGCGGCCGCCGCCACAGCCGCCCTGTTGGGACCATCCCCCGCCACCACGAAGACTGCCTCGCGGAACCGCTCCGCCAACCGTATGACGACTTCCTCGCCCTTGATGCCTATCAACCGTCCAACGAACAGGACGGTGAACGCGGGGCCCCACCCCAATCGCGCGCGCGCTTCCCCTCGCCCATTGTCCGTGAAACGGCCGAGATCAATCCAGTGCCGGTAGATACGGATGTTGCCGCGGTCAGTGCCCAATCGCGACAACTCCTCCATGGACGCCCGGCACAGGGCCAGAACGGCGTCCATGCGCCGCAGCACCGCCGCGGCCACTCTCGCAGAGAGCGAACCTTCGCGAAAGCAATATAGCGCATGCGACTGAAAGATAACGCGCTTGCGGAAGACCGCGCCCAGCGCCACGGCGACGAACCCCATGTTGAAACCGTGTGCGTGAATCACGTCAATCCGCCTGGAATGCGTCAGCATGAACAGGAACGACCTGAGCAGGAAATAGGGCGTGATATAAAGGAACAGGAGCGCGGGCCACGGCTCGAGACGGCGGAACAGATTGCCGCCGAACCACCAGTACCGCCGGATCGAAACGGGACCGCACTGCTCGCGCGCGCGATAGCGCGAAATCCTGGTCACGATCGGTTTGAAGGCCAGAATCCAGGTGATCAGGTCGTCGCGCTGCCGCAGGACCTTCGTCAGGTCGCCCATGAACGTCTCAACCCCGCCCACGTCCGGCGGATAGGTCTGCGGCAATACCAGGAGACCGCGTCGCCGGCGGCCACCCGCGTTCACCGAGCCTGCCTCACTGCCTTGCATGTACTGAACGTTCAACTCTCGACGTTTGACTCTCAACGCTAAACTTTGTCCGTCCCGGGCGCAGGGGCGCCGGCCCAGGTCCTGACCGCTTCGCTCAAGGGCTCGATGGACAGGACGGTTGCCGCCTCGTCGCCCTGAGCGCCGGGTATGGTCACCTGCTCGCCCGCGCGCCGGCCCTCCAGCGCCTGCGCCAGCCGGCTGCGGTTCGGTATGATGCCAAGAACTTCGTCACGGTCCCATTCGCCGAGAATCGCCACGCGTTGCCTCGTGCCATCGGCCTGTCCCAGCACGACCTCGAC
>JAQULY010000440.1 GCA_028718445.1 Kiritimatiellia bacterium | reverse complement strand
CACGATTGTCGTGGTAGGCAGGATGTTGGGCAATCATGTCTCTAACGCGACCGACATCTTCTACGACAGTCCTTCGTCCCTCGCGAACCGCACCATCATGGGACAAAACTACTATGGCTCGAACGAGAACCAGTTCTACATTCACCAGGACACGGCGGCGCTGGTGGCGACCGTCACACGCAGCGTGTGGACGAACTACCACATCTGGGAGGCGTACTATAACGGAAGCTCCTCCGCGCTGTATTGCGACGGGTCCAACGTGATCAGCGGTACGGTTGGCAGCGGCAATCTCCGCGGGCTGCTGATGGGATCATTCTACGACGGACACAATCACGGCCTGAACGGGGACATCGCCGAAATGCGCTGTTACGGCGGTGGACCATCCGCCACGGAAAGGAACGCGTTGGGCGCGCATCTTAGTTCCAAGTACGGGCTGACAACGTCCTACGCTTTCTCCGGCAATCTGGCCCCGACCGTCACGCTCACCTCGCCGACGGACGGGACGAACCTTCCCGCCGGCACCGTGACGTTGACGGCCACGGCTGGCGACATTGAAGGCAACGTCACCAATGTGGGTTTCTATGCGAACGGGGTGCCGATCGCCACGGACAGTACCTATCCGTATTCGTGCTCGTGGGTTCCGATGACGAAGGGAGAGTATGCTTTGACGGCTCGGGCATGGGCGGACGACAACTCCGTGGGGACGTCGGCTGTGGTAACCGTGCAAGCACAGGTCTACGCCTTTCGTGTTGACGCCGGGGCGGGAGCCGATACGCTGATCGCCGGCGGCGGTCTGGCGAACAACAACTATGGTGTCGCGTCGACTTTGGAAATCGCTTCCGCCGGTTACACGAGCCGCAGTCTGATTCAGTTTGACGTGGGAGCTTTCCCGGGGGGCGTCGAGTCCGTGGACTGCATCGTGTTGCGCCTGACAACCTCTTACGTCGTGAAGAACGCGTCGACGGTCGTCGAGGCATACCGTGTCACCAATTCCTGGGCCGAGGCCAGCGCCACGTGGAACCAGCGACAGACCGGTGTGGCGTGGAACAGTGGCGCCGGCGGCGACTTCGATGGCGGCACATTACTCGGCGCCTGTGATTGGAGCGTGCTGCCGGGCTCGGGGCTGGTCGTAGATGCTTCGCGCGAGGGATTCGAGATCGAGATTCTGCCGGGTGCCGCCAATGCTGGGGCCCGCCTCGCCTTGATAAAGGGATGGAAGCTCACGGCCAATTACGGCCTGCTGATCAAGCCGCAAGCGGAAGCCGGACAGAGCGGCTATCTGGGATTGCGGTCCGGCGAGAGAACGACGGCTTCGGACCGACCGGAACTGGTCGTCTATTACAGGCCTATGCCGGAAGGCACAGTGATCTCCATTCGGTAGGTGTGCGACATCAACGGACATTGTTGTTCGGAGGGAACATGACAGTGAGTTCAGCCAAGGCGTCGGCTGCCGGCAGAGCATGGATGCGTCGGGTAGCCTTCACGGTGGATTTTGACTACAACGTTCACCCGCTCAACGCTCCGCGTTACGGGAAGGACGTGGACTGGGCGCTGACGCGCCGCTACCTCAAGGAGGTCCGACCCGGTCTGGTGCTGATTCAGTCGCTAGGCTACTTCGGCTGGTCCTGCTATCCCTCGCGCATCGCGCCCACGCCACCGGGCTTCAAGTCGCGCTATGTCGAGACGTTTCGGGAACTGTGCGACGACCTCGGCATACGGATGGGATTTCTGCTGGAGAGCTTTCAGACCGTGAGGGACGGCGCGCGCCCCTGGTCGAAATCCGAACGCGCGCGGTGGTTCGTCCATCGTCCGGAGGATGCCGAGCCCTCGATGGTGTTCTGCCCCAACAGCCCGTTCGCCGAGGAATACCTGATACCGTACGCCTTGGAGTGTATCGAGCGCTATCGGCCCGCCGCGTTCTGGTTCGACCACTCCCGGACGCTGCCGTGCCGCTGCGACTACTGCAAGTCGAGGTACCGCGAGCGGTACGGCGAGGCGCTCAGACGGCCGCGAAACGCCAACGAGCGAACACGCCTCGAGATGTTCGCCGACGCGAGTTTCGTCGCCGCCACGGTGCGGGTGGGCCGCGCGCTGCATGAGCGCGATCCCAATCTGGTCGTGTGCTGGCCTAACGCAATCGACACGCACACGTTCCGCCCGGTGTTCGAGGGGGCGGATTGGATCTCGGCGGACGAGATCAACTCGCCTGACCTGCGGGTCGCACAGTACGAGGGCGCCTACAAGAGCGTACTGGGCGCACCCGCGCACGTCTGGGTACCGGACCTGGAGCGGTTCAAATACCCGCGACAACGTCCGCCCGAGCTGTTGCGGGCGGAAGCCGCCACGTTGCTGGCGCACGGCTTGGGAATGAGCATGTATCATATTCCCGACCCGCTCGGATACTCAGGGCTGGACGACTTTGCGTCGGGACGCGTCGCTTCCGAGTTCATTCGCGCTCGCGCCGGGTTCTGCCTGGGCAACGTCCCTGTGCCGCACGTGGCGATCGTGGCCAGTCGCGCCCAGAATCTACGCATTGCGGGTCGGTTCCAGCCGTTTCTGAGCGAGGCGTGGAGGATGCACACGCTGCTTTCGCAGAACCACGTTCCCTGTGAGGTCGTCAATGACGACAACCTTCTGACGCGCCTTGGCGAGTACGATCTGGTGGTGTTGGGCGAAGTCAGGCTGCTGGCTCCGGCCACGGCCAGGGGGTTGGAGCGATTCGTCAGAAGCGGCGGACGTCTGCTGATGATCGGTCCGGCGCCGGTTGTGGCGGAGCCGGATGCCGTAACGCCGGCCAGTGCCCGGCTATTCCGGTTGGGTTCGACGACTGGCGACCGCATCATGCGCCATCTCTGCGACGATGGACGCGTGGCGCATGTCGGTCGTTTGGTGCGACCGCGACGAAGGGGAGATGTGCTCTGGCGACGCAACGAGATGAATGGCCGCGCGGCCGAACCGTTGTTGATGCGTATCAAGATCGGCGCCGGGACCGTGCACTGGCTTCTGGCGGAAGCGGTGACCGAGTATGGCGGCGCGCCTTTCGATAGCCTGTCCAACGACTTGGTTCCGACGAAGGAAACCGCCGACGACGTTTTGGCGCGCATGAACTTCGGCAAGACGGGCGTCGAGAAGGTGGGCGTGGTGACAGGGGCGCCGGCCGCCGATGACCTGCTTAGCATCAACTACGAGGACAAACCTGTTCGCGGGGCCGACGAGAGGGCGACGCCCCATCCGCACTTGCGGCGGCTGGTTGGCGCGGCGGTCAGGGAAGCACTCGGGTCGCACTGGTTGATCCGCTCGGAGACGCCGGTGGGTGTGGAGTTCGTCGTTAACCGTCGCGGCGACGATCTCTACGTTCATCTGGTGAACCATACCTGCGGCGGTCCGGCAGACATGAGCAGTATTTGTCCGGGAGACGGGCCGGTTCCGTTGGACGTGACGTTCGAGCTGAGATGGGGCAAGAAGGCGCGTAGCGTCAAGGCCTTGCCGGATCACGATCCGATTGCCGTGAAGCCAATGCCGTGGGGGTATCGTGTGACTTTTCCGCGGTTGCAGTACCACGCGGCTGTGCGTTTTGCCGGCGCTGGGCAGGGCATATAGCACCAAGGACGGATGTGTCTGTGTTTAATGCCTTGCGGCCAAGGAACAGAGACAAGAAACAAGTTGTTCAAGCAATGGAATCGAAACGAACCGCAGATTGACGAATAATGAGTAGCGAATCATGAAGGGAATGACTTCGACATTCTGCGGTTCAGTATTCGTCAATCTGCGGTTCGATTGGGTTGCGGGCGATAGCCCGCCTTGGGATAGGGGCAATGAAGCGAGTGGATGGGAGAAAGCACTTTATGAAACATACACGGTTGGCGTCGGTCATTTTCTGCGTGGTGTGCA
Organism: Kiritimatiellia bacterium; assembly: GCA_028718445.1. GTDB lineage: Bacteria > Verrucomicrobiota > Kiritimatiellia > RFP12 > JAAYLN01 > JAQULY01. Next base: position 975 of record JAQULY010000440.1, on the reverse strand, counting down.
GCCTGTCGTTCATGTGCAGTGCCGCCGATCAGGCGGCATTCAACGGCAAGGCGTATTCTTCCAACTGGCGCAACTACGCGACGGACCACCTGCGGGTTACTGTCGATTCGCGCGGCATGATCACCGTGAAGACTGGAGCGGCGGCGATGACGTTGGGACTGTCGCCGATCATGGGAGGCGGCGCATGGCGGCGTGCGGAGTTCATGGATGTGCCCTCCGTCCGGGACGGGCGGACCGTCACGAACGGTTTCGAGATTACGGGTGAGGCGACGGGTGGCGCCAACGTCGTGCTGAGCGTCACCGTTGCTGACGACGCGGTCTCTTGTGTCTGCTCGTCCGATGCCCCGGCGTCGCTGGTTGGGACGTTCCCGGTCGTTCCGGAAGCGAACTGGTTCCGCTCGCAAGACGGGGCCGGGAAGAACATCCAGGGCGAGTTGTGGGGCGAATTTCAGGATCTGAGTCTGCACGATTTCATCGAATACACCTATCTGGAACGCCGTCTGCGACTGGAGTTCGGCTCGGACCAGCCGCTGGTGCTGCACTCGGGGGCTTCGCCTCGTCCGGGCGAATATGCGCTGATTCCGTCCAGCTTCAACCTCGCGTTCACGAAGACGAATTCGGCTCACCGGATTCGATTTGCCGTCAAGAGCCTGTCCCCCGATCGGGCGCCGTTGGCCGACCCGGCGTCGCCAGTTGTGACTCGCCCTTTCGATCCGCGACGCCTGATGCATCCGACCGACACGTTGCCCGCGCGGTTCGTGGCGCAGGGCGGGCGTCCGCCCATCTTTAAACAGAAGGAGACGCCCGCCTTCCGGCTGACACTGCCTGACGGATGGAAGCCGGGCACGAAGACGGAAATCCGGTGTGTCGCCGCCATGAGTGACGCCGTTGTGCAGGCACTACCGGTGCCGCAGATTGAACAAGGGGTCTGCGATGTGGTCCTGAAGGCGCTCACCAAGGGTCCATACCGCCTCG
>JAQULY010000439.1 GCA_028718445.1 Kiritimatiellia bacterium | reverse complement strand
CGAACCGCTGACAGATCTCGGGAAGGCGTTCCAGGCCGAGGGCATGCGCGGCGGAGCCCAGCAGCATGCCGCCGGCAAGTCCCAAAAAATGCCCCGTCAGATCGCTCTCCGGCGACATGCCGAGCACGACGAATGCCGCCAGCCCCACACCGACGGGCAGCAGAATGCCGCTCCGCAGCCATTCGACCCGCCATGGCGCTAACGCCGGCCGGTTTCCGCCCTTGCGCCGGCCCGCACCAAGCGCCATCCCCAGTCGGCGTCCCGCCAGCATACCGAGCAACGCGAAGGTGCCGGTCGAGGCGCCGAGGCTGATGCGCGGCGTATCCGGTAGCCACGCGCCGGCGGCATTGGCCGCGGCCGCCGCGACGAGCGCGCCCAACCAGGCGACGCCGCCGCCGAAAGAGGTGGCCGCGGGCCAGCCAAAAGCCAACACGGCCACGAGGTTCGCGCCCAGGTGTCCCAGGTCGGCGTGCACGCCCATGGCCGACACGATCCGCCACCACTCTCCCGCCAACACCCGCCGGGAGTCGCAGGCAGCGCTGTTCAGCGCCGCGTGACCAGCATGGTAGGGACCGAACCAGGCGTAGAGCGACACCAGCATGGCTGCCACCCAGACCGCGGACCATCCCGAGCGCTGGACGGCGGGCGGCAGGACAGGTTCGGGAGGCGGCCAGCCGCAGTTCTCGCGTTCGTATGCGTCCAGTTGCGCGCGCGCAAACGGCGCATCCGCGCGCGCCACCGAGATGGTCCAGGCGTCGCCATGGCGCCCAAGCTGGTGGGGCGTCGCCATGGCCGCCAGCACCAGCAGCCACTCCAGGGCCTGCTGCTGATTGGCGGGATGCAACGCTTCGGCATCCGCCGGTACGGTCTGCTCCGGAAGGATTGCGTCTGTGGCCATGGCGCTCAGCGTACCATGAAACGATATTGACTTCGATATTCTGCGGTTCGGTATTCGTCAATATGCGGTTCGCTTGGATCACGCGTTTTCCACGAATACGAACCGCAGATTTCCCGCTGCGCGGGCGCATAAACCGACGAATGATGAGTATCGAATCATGAAGGCTGTAGGACGCCAGCCACTCGTCGAGCCGTTCGCAGCTTGCCCTCTCACTGACCCACTACCCGACCTAACGCTGCCGCGCGCGATGCACGCGGGCCAGACCGCCGCCCGCCGTCTCACGATAGAGGCTGGATAGATTACGGCCCGTTTCGAGCAACACCACCACGGCATCATCGAACGAGATACGGTGAGTGCCGTCCGACAGCAGGGCAAAACGTGCGCAACCGATGGCGCGCATGGCGGCATGCGCGTTGCGTTCGATACAGGGAATCTGCACCAGTCCGTCCACGGGATCGCAGGTGAGCCCGAAGTGATGCTCCAGTCCCATCTCGGCGGCGTACTCGATCTGGCGCAGTGTGCCGCCGTGCAACTGCGTCGCGGCCGCTGCCGCCATCGAGCAGGCGGTCCCGATTTCGCCCTGGCAACCGACGTCCGCCCCGGAAATGGAACCGTTGGCCTTAACCACGTTGCCGAACAGTCCCGCCGTGGCCAGCGCGCGCACCATGTCCTCGTCCGCAAGCGCCAAAGTCTGCCGCAGGTGATAGAGCACGGCAGGCAACACGCCGCTGGAACCGCAGGTCGGTGCCGTCACCACCGCCCCGCCACAGGCATTCTCCTCGGCTACGGCATAGGCATAGGCAGCAAGCAGTCCCTCAGCGCGGAACGCGGCATCCAGCATCTGGCTCTTGCGCAGCAACGACCGCGCCCGGCGGCATAGACCCAGTCCACCTGGGATCGCGCCCTCGGAGCTCAAGCCGCGCCTTATGCTTTCTGTCATCGCGCTCCACACTTCGGTCAGATGAATCCATGTCGCCGCCGTCTCGCGCGTCCTGACATATTCCCAGAATGATGAGCCCGTCCGCTGGCAGTCGGCGAGAACCTGTTCCAGGCTGACGGCATCATAGGTTTCGGCCATGGTCCGGTCGCTCAATAAAGCACCGCCGCCGATGCTGTATTCGTCGCGTTGGGCGAGAGTTGTCCCGGCGGCATCCAGCGCCTCGAAGCGCATGGCGTTGGGGTGCTCCGGCAGACTCAGGCCGGGTTCCCATACAATGCGCGTTGTCCCGGGGCGCAGGGCCTCCTCGATGGCCCGGTCGGTCATGTGACCCTTGCCGGTGGCCGCCAGACTGCCGTACAACGTGACGCGGAAGGAGGCGGCCAGCGGGAAATCGTGACGGAAGCGCGCGGCAGCCCGGGCGGGGGCCATAGTGTGCGAAGAACTGGGGCCGCGGCCCAGCCGATAGAGTTCGGTCAGCGATTTCATGAAGTGCATAGCTTAACGCATCCGTCGAGGCGCGTGTGCGTCTTTCGACGTTGAGCGTTTGGCGATTCATGTATAATGACGATCGTCATCCAATGGACCCTATCGCCAATTCAGCCTCGCCGCCGGCCGCCGAGACCATTGCGGCGCTGGCGACCGCGACCGGCCCGGCCGGAATCGCGATCGTGCGCATCTCCGGTCCCGACGCGCAGCGCGTGGCGGCGGCGGTCGCGCGCCTGCCGGTGGATTTCTCATGGGACGCCGCGGCCGGCCGCGCGTTGCACGTGCGCGTTGCGCATCCGCGCAGTGGCGAGAGACTGGACGACGCCATCATGCTTTGTTTCCGCGCGCCGCGCAGTTACACCGGCGAGGACGTCGTCGAACTGCAGGGACATGGCGGCAGCGTGCCGGCGCGCCGCCTGCTGGAGGCCGTGCTGGCGGCCGGCGCGCGCCTGGCGGCACCCGGCGAGTTCACCCGCCGTGCCTTCCTTAACGGCCGTCTTGACCTGACGCAGGCGGAGGCCGTGCTGGACCTGATCCAGGCCCGCACGGACCGCGCCGCGCAGGCCGCGCGGGCGCAACTGGATGGTGCCCTGGGCGGTGAGATTTCCTCGATCTACGACCGGCTCACCGCGGTCTGCGCCGATATTGAAGCGCTGCTGGACTTCGATGAAGACGAGGTCCCCGCGGGCGTCGTCGCCGCAGCCGCCGTGCGCCTGGAGGAGATCGCGGCGCGCGTGCGCGCGCTGCTGGCCACCTGGCACACCGGGCACCTTCTGCGGGATGGCGCGCTGGTCGTGATCAGCGGACGCCCCAATGTCGGCAAGTCGTCGCTGCTCAACGCCCTGCTGGGGCGTCCGCGCGCGATCGTGGCGGCCACCCCGGGAACCACGCGCGACAGTATCGAGGAGAGTCTGGCGCTCGATGGCGTGCCGTTGCGGCTGGTGGACACCGCCGGCCTACGCGCGACCGCTTGCAGCATCGAGGCGGAAGGCGTGGCGCGCGCCAGCGCGCTGGTGGCGCAGGCCGACCTGAACCTGCATCTGCTGGATGCCGCGGAGACTTTGGGCGGCGATGACCTTGACCAACTGCGGCAGTTGTCCCCCGCGCGCACGTTGCTGGCGCTGAACAAGAGCGACCTGCCCGCGCGCCTGGACGTCGCGGCGCTGGCGGGCTGGCACATCGTCAGCATCAGCGCGCGCCACGGCGATGGTCTGCCGCGTCTGCGCGCGCTGCTGGCCGAACTGCTGGGTCTGAACGCGGTTGCGCCGATGCAGGCCGATGTCTCGGCGCGCCATCGTCAGGAATTGGAGCAGGCCGACAGGGAAATTGCCGCAGCGCGCGAGCTGCTGCCGCGAGAAGCCGAGGGCCTGGTACTGGTGGCCGAACGGTTGCGGTCCGCCGCGCTGGCGCTTGGACGCATCACCGGACGCACCTACTCCGACGACCTGCTCGACGCGATCTTCAGCCGTTTCTGCGTCGGCAAGTGAACCCTGGTCTGAGAACCCTAACGTTCAACGCCGAACGATCAACGTTCAACGCCGAATTTGAAGATTCAAAGTTGAGCGTTGAGCGTTCTCCAACTGGCCACATGTCAGTGGCCATACTAAACGCCGAACGTTCGACGCTCAGAGTCGAACGTTCGGACGGCTAGTCTAGGCTGTGCGCTCAGTTGGAGGCGCGACCGCGGACACCGGCCGCGGTGGCGGCGTTGGCGCGGGCCTTCTCGTGCGGACGCAGCGCGCGGCAGGCCTTGCCGGCACGCCACATTTCGCTGTCGCCCATCGCGTCCAGTTCCTTCTTGAGCAGTTCCTTGTAGTCCATCCGGCCGCAGGTCTTCATGACGCGCGCGGCTTCCTTCTTGCTCTTGACGGCGTCGTAGAGGGCCTTGAAGACCGGCAGCGTGGCCGCCTTGAACTTGGGCAGCCAATCGAGCGCGCCGCGCTGGGCCGTGGCCGAGCAGTTGGCGAACATCCAGTCCATGCCGTTCTCGTCCACCAGGCGGATCAGGCTCTGCGTGAGCTCCTCGACGGTCTCGTTGAAGGCTTCGCTGGGCGTGTGGCCGTGCTTGCGCAGTACGTCGTACTGCGCTTCCATGATGCCAGCCAGCGCGCCCATCAGCACGCCGCGTTCGCCCACCAGGTCGCTGGTGACCTCGTGTTCGAAGGTGGTCGGGAAGAGGTAACCCGACCCGATGGCGATACCCAGCGCGATGCAGCGCTCCTCGGCACGGCCGGTGGCGTCCTGCGCCACGGCGTAACTCGAGTTGATGCCCACGCCGTTGAGGAAGTTGCGACGCACGCTCGTGCCTGAGCCCTTGGGCGCCACCAGCAGCACGTCAATGTCCTTGGGCGGCTTGACCCCGGTGAAGTCGTTGTAGACCATGCCGAAGCCGTGCGAGAAGTAGAGCGCCTTGCCGGCCGTCATCCTGGGAGCCACCAGCGGCCAGACCGCCTTGATCGCGCCGTCGGCCACCAGCATCTGGATGATCGTGCCGCGTTCGGCTGCCTCTTCGATATCGAAAAGGGTCTTGCCGGGCACCCAGCCGGCCTTGACCGCGCGCGCCCAGGCTTT
>JAQULY010000438.1 GCA_028718445.1 Kiritimatiellia bacterium | reverse complement strand
ATGGTTGGAATCAATATCCCGAATGGACTGCCGGCGGCGGAATCTACCAGGCGAGCGGGACTATGACGCTAGAGGAGTGCGTTGCGGCCGGCAACATCGTTCGCGGTGGGACCCTCAGTAATCGTGGCGGCGGCATCTGCGCGGCGGGGACTCTAGCGACCGTGAATTGTCTGATCATCACCAATTACGCGCACGGGGGTTCAACGTCGGGGATAAACGTGGCCGACAATACCGGGGACGGCATTTACGTCGCAGGCACCGTTAGTCTGGCCAACTGCACCGTGGCCAACAATCCGACACAGGGCATCGCGAGGGTGAGCGGCTACGCCAGCGTCAGCAACTCGATCGTGTGGGGCAATGGCGATGACCTGGTTGGTTTCGCGACCAACGAACTCGGCGTGCTGACGACCGTCGGGTACTGCGACATTGAAGACGGCGACAACAACGGCACGAACGGTTGCATCAGTCTCGATCCGTTGTTCGCCAATCCCGCCGCGGGTGATTACCACTTGAAATCCAGCACCGGGCGCTGGACGCCGGGAGGCTGGGTTACAGACGGTAGCTCCAGCCCTTGTATCGACGCGGGCGACAAGAGCAGTCCCTACGCGAACGAGCCTCAACCGAATGGCGGCCACCTCAACCTGGGCGCCTACGGGAATACGGCGCAGGCGTCCAAAACCACGGAACAGGGAACGCTGCTCATCCTGCGCTAGATTGAAGCGCACACGCCGAAGGGCCTTTGCCAGATTGCGGGGAGACGCTCGACTGGAGTCGTACGTGGCCAGAGTCTGTAAACCGATGTTGACCGGCCCAAGCGCTCTCCAGAAGGGGTACTACGTTCCCTTGGTCCTGTCCAACGGGCTGGATTTCTGCCAGCTCGACCATGAAGGCAGCATGTCCTTCAAGGACCACATCAAGGGCTACATGTCCTACTGGTACCGTAAAGGTCGTCCCTTCGGCCCCGACCCCGCCGGATTGGTCAAGCTCACCTACGAGTGGCAAACCAGTCACGGCCCGGTGGAGGTGGGGGACTTCCGGCAGGGCTTCGACCCCGTTACCCGGACGGCGACGACGAGAGTCTGGGCGCATGGTTTGGAGTTGGAGGTGGAATGCCGCCTGACCGCTGACAGCACGCTGATTGAACGTTATACCGTGATTGCCTGCGCCGACCGTAACGGATGTCTGCGTCTGGGAATGGAGTTTCCGGACAGCTCTTATAGCGGAAAACCCATCAAGACCATTCCGCCACGCTCAATGGAGTCGAACGGCGCCGGCGCCATGCGTTTCGACTACGCCTGGACGGACAAGGGGGTGGAAAATCAGGGCGAGGGACGGTCGCGCGTGGAACTCTTGTCCGCCGCGGCTCACTTCGTGTCGCCATCCTCCGGAACGCACGTCCCGGAGGACGGCATCTTTCTGCATGTCGCCGGTTTGGCCAATGGCGATCGGGTGGTCAGAACCACAACGCTTAAGGACTCTCTGAACGGTGTTCCCGCCGCGGCGCCCCAGGCGCTCCACTCAGCCACCTTCACGGGCGACGAGGCGGTATCCAATCTACTTGCCCTCTCCGCCTATGTCTGCGAGGCATCACTGCATCCCAACGGCTCGTGTGTGTCCGCCCTGGCGATCCCCAACGGCCACGGGATGGCGACCTACTGGGACGTGTGGTTCGTCCACTATGCCCTGCTGCTGGCGGGCAGGGCGGATGCCGCCATGAGGATCGTCGCTTTCTGGGACATGGTCTACGAGGATTCCAAGCGGACGGCGCGGGACGTCTACCAGGTTGGCGGCGCCCGCTTTGGCTGGGCGCTCCAGATGGACGGTTCGCCACGCTACCATGCCGAGCAGATCCACAACAACCTGGTTCCGGTGTTCACCATCTGGGCCCAGCATGAGTTCACCGGGGACGTGAGAGTGTTGACCGAACGCTACGAGCTGATGCTCGACTGTCTTCGTTTTGTCGTGCAACACGCCTTGCGGCAGGAGCACGGAAGCTGGCAGCTCAAGGAGCTGATCGCGGTAGACGAGTCCTGGCAGAAGAAGCGCAACGAACTGCTGACGGCGGTGGCGTCGCTCAAGGCCGCGCGCATTCTCAAACAGGCCGCGACGGTTCTGGGGCGGGAACCGGACGTCGAGGTCCTGACGGCGGAGACGGCCTTCTCCCGGATCGTGGCACAGGCTCGGGCGGGGGGCGTCTGGCAGGCCTACGATGGCGCCACGACCGGCACCTGGGCGTCCATGCTGGCGGCGATCCATTTTCCCGACCCCAAAGGGTTCGGCAAGGCGGCCGCCCATGCCCTCGAAGGCTGTGCCGAGACGGACGGCCTGGGGATCGGTCACACCTCGCGGATGCGCTGCGCCACCTTTCCCTGGGTCGAGGGCATCTTCGCCTGGGCCATGGCCCGAAACCAGGACCCGCGCGCCTTCGACTGGTTGCGGCACATGATGGGATCCACCAACTTCCATGGCGGCCTGCCCGAGTACGTCTGGCGTCACGGGGAGCCTTCGCGCGACTGGTTCGTCGCAGCCCACGCCGTGTTTGTGATCGCCCTGCGCGAGAGCCTGGTCCAGACGGACGGCGACACGCTCCGGCTCCTCCCGCTGGGGCTGGACAGCCTGCCCTGGGAGGAGTTCAATCTCCGTGGTTGGAACCTGCCGGGTGGCGGTCGTGTCTCGATGTCGTACAAGAAGGGCCGTCCGCTGGAGCTGCGTCTTGACTCCCCCTTCAGGCGCCACTGGCAGGTGGAGGCCCCTGGCGTTCCGGGCGTGACTGTCGAACTGGAGCCAGGACGGGAAACCGTCCGGGAGATAGGCTTGCCAGCCAACCACACAGGGAAGATTTGACCATGGATCTGCGACAGCGACTTGAGTTGTCCGGGACCGGACTGATGGCCATGCTGGATCGCGAACACGAGTACCTGCCGACGCAGGGGTACGAGTGTGCCCACGACCTGGGGCGCTGGTGGGATGCCGCGTTACGGCTGGAAGAGACCGTTGGCTTCGCGATCCCCGCCGAGCTCGAAGCCGCCTCGCTGCGCAACCTCCAGTTGCTGACCGACAACCCCGACCGGCTGCTGATGAACAACGAGGCCATTCCCTTCCTGAAAGGGAAGGCCGGGATCAACCCCCACAACTTCCGGGAAACCCTGCTGGCCTTCGGGGGACTGGTGCGGTGGCGGAGAAACCAATGGGCCCGGGTCGCCGCGCTCCAGTTGGTCGGAGCCATGTCCAAAGCGCTCCGTCCTGACGGCAGTTTCGCCTTCGAGGCTTTCGGTTCCTGGGGGCGGGCGCCCTTCACCCAGGATCCTTCGCATACCGAGGCGAAGCGCGGGGGTTGGTTCGACGGCACTGCCACCAGCGGCCGCGCCATCGAGGCGCTGGTCTGGCTTTACGAGACCACCTGCGAGCCACGCGTCCTCGAACTGGCCAGGCGGATCGCGGAGCATCACTTGGCCAACTCTACCTGCCTCGACGGGAGCATGCGTCCGGCGATTGTTGACCCCGAAAATGTCGGGCACAACCATTCATACCATGGCACCCTGCGGGGGCTGCTGCTCTTCGGGCTGTTGACCGGGCAGCACCACTACGTGGAGGTGATCGAGGCCACCTACCGCAAGGCCGTCCGCCTACGTCTGGTGCATGAGTCCGGCTGGGCGCCGCACGATTTGGGCAAGCTGCGCTTCCCGAACGCGCAGGGCGATCCCGTCGCCGAACCGTCCAGCGCCGGGGACTCGGCGCAACTGGCGCTGTGGCTGGCGCTGCGCGCCGGTCACGATGACCTCCTGGACGACGTCGAGCGGCTGGTCAGGGCACGGCTGTTGCCCATGCAGGTAACCGAGGACGACATGCGGACCAAGCCCGGACACCACCCACGGGAAATGGGCGCCTGGGGTGTCTACGGCTCCTGTCATGCCGAAAAGCGCTGCACGCCGGACGTGCACGCCGCCGTGATTCACAGCCTCTGCGACATCCACGCGCACATCCTCACCAGTTCCGCCGCCGGGGCGCGCGTCAACCTGCATTTCGACGCCGAGAACGCGGCGCTCAAGGTCGTCTGCACCCGCTCGGGCGAGACGGGAAGTGCGGCCGTGACCGTGAAACGGCCGGGCAACGTGCTGATCCGCATTCCCGGCTGGGCGCCCGAGGCATCACTCCGCCTGGCCGCCGACGGGCGTCCTCTCCCTCTGCGCCGTCTGGGCCATTTCGCCTTCATCTCGGCCGACACCGTGGGGGCCGGCGGGCGCATCGAGTTGACCTACGCCCTCCCACGTCGGAACAGCGAGGAAACGATGCTTTCCGGTCGGCGCTATCGCTTCGCCTGGGTGGGCGACGAGATCGTCGGCGTCGACCCCCAGGACTCGCCCGATCCCTTCTATCCCGCTCTGGAGGCCGCCCACCGCGGATAAACCCCATGTCTGCAACCAACCCGCACCTCCCGCAGGCCGAGAAGCGGCCCGCCCCGGTCACTTCCCATGCCGCGCCGCGGGGCGCACCGCTCTCACCGGCGGCGACGAACTGGACGAAGCCGTTGACGTTTGCGTACCGCTCCTTCTGGCCGGAGTTCGAAGCCATGCGGCAATTCCGGGATGCAGGCATCGACGACGTCTGTGTTTTTGCCGCAAACACCGACAATTCGCTGGGAAAGCCCTACTGCAAATATCCGCCGGTTTGGCGCTGGTTCGGGAAGTACGATTTCGCGTCGCTCGACAAGCAGTATGACGATGTGCTGGCGGTGAACCCGGACGCGCGACTGATCTGCATGGTCGATCTCAACACGCCGATCTGGCTGCATCGACAGTTGTCGCTCCGCGGCCACAGCGCGGACTGCGAGAGCTTCACCATGCTGAGCTGCGCCTGCGCCAACCCGGCATGGCGTGAGGCGACCAGCGAGTATCTCGAGGCGTTCATCCGGCACACG
>JAQULY010000437.1 GCA_028718445.1 Kiritimatiellia bacterium | reverse complement strand
AAGGCGGCGATGGGCGTTCTGCTCGCCATGCAGTCGCCCACCGGGCCGATGCTTGAGGAGTCTGTGACGGCCGGGTTCTTCGAGTCGCGGACATGGGGCCGTCGGTATCCGAAGATTCAGATACTCACGGTTGCCGACCTGCTGGCGGGGAAGCAGATTGACATGCCGCCGATCAAGCAGGTTGGGGCGACGTTCAAGAAAGCGCCCCGAGCCGAGCGGGCGGCAGAGCAGGAAGATTTGCCGATTTGATTTTCCCGTTTGCTCCATCCTATGTCGAGTGCTACTCTCGGCGTCACGGATCATTTGAAGGAGGCATGCTTGAAGTCTTTCGGTTTCTGTGCCTTGGGCATGTTGTTGCCGACGTTGCTGCCGGCTCTCACGCTGGATGTTCCCCGGCTGCCCGCGCCGACCTTCGCGGACCGCGAAGTCTCCGCCGATATCGCCGCGACCGGCAACCTCGACCGGAATCTGCGCGTCTTCACGCTGAGCCTGACCTTCGACGCCACGGCATCCAATAACGTGCAGGTCGCCTTCGGCGCCGATGGCGCGAGGATGGATGGCGCGCTGGCGGCGGAAGAAACGGACTTCATCGTCGGCTGGGACAGCGGCGAGTGGTTCCTGCGTCCGCGCGGATTGCGCGAGCGTTACGCCTGCGCGGCCGCCGGCGGGCAGAGCGCGCAGCGGCGCACCTTCGGCATGACGGTGCGCGTGAGCGAGCAGGGCGCGCCGGAGTCGGTCGCCTTCGAGGACGATGCCGGCGAGATCGTCTTCGAGGGGCTGACGGTGACTCCGATGCCGTCGTGGCTGACGCCTGCCGCCTGGACGCTGCTGCGGGTGACGGCGCGCGGGGCGGACGCGTCGGCCGAGGACTCGCAAGTACGCTTTCTGCCCGATGGCGCCACGATTATCGTTCGATAGGGAGGACGACTAGTGGATGGATCCTTCACACTGACACCCTTGCTCATAGTTGCCGCCTACGTTCTCTGCATCGCGGTCTGGTTCGCGGAGTCGGGACGCAAGAACCCGATCTTCGCCGAGTTGTGGCGGCGCTTCCGCACGCTGACGTTTTCCGGCAAGCTGGTGGCGGTCGGGTTGCTGTCCTCCTTCATAGTCTACGGCAGCACCAAGACCAACAGCCCCGCGCCGCCGCTATCGTTGCCGCCAGCCGCTTCGTCAGGCATCGTCACGAACGGCTTTCTGCTTGGCGGCGGCGGCCTGCTGATCCTCGAGAGCGGCGGCGAGCCGCCGGCACCGCCACGCCTGACCACCAATCAGTACCTGGCCGGCTTCGCGCTGGTCAAGAGCCTCACCAACGCCGCGCCCTGGATGACGGCGCCGTCCAATGCCGTGCTCCATGCCCCTTGGACGCGCTACGGCGTGGCCGAGGACACCTTCTGGCTGCCGGCATCCAACTGGTCCTTCACGCTGGGCACCAATGAGGTCGAGGGGCTGCACGTATCGAGCAGCGGCACGCTCTCCTTCGGATCGCCCAAGGGGGCGCCGCGCGCCGACGCGATGCCCGACGGAGACGGTCTCGACTTCCTGGCCCCGTTGCATACGGCCATCGGCGTCGCGCCTCCCGGCGGGCGCGTCTGGTATGCGCCGACCGCTTCCAACAGTCTGCTGATCGCCTGGCAGGAGGTCTTCGCGGGCCGCGACACCAACTGTCCAGTCACCTTCCAGTCCGAACTCTTCGCCAACGGCGACTTCACCTTCCGGTACGATCTGTCCCGACTTCCGACCTCTGACCTCCGACTTCCGATCACGAATTTCGCGATCGGCGCCCAACACCGCGGCGGCGGCGAGACCTACGCCCACGACGACACCAACAAGCTCGTGGACGGCCTCGAACTGCGCTGGCGCGCCTTCGGCATCCTCGATCCGGACGTGGACGACCACGATGGCGACGGTCTCTCGACCTACGACGAAGTCATGGTTCACGGCACCGACCCACGTCTCACGGACACGGACCTGGACGGATGCGACGATGCCGACGAACTGGCGCAAGGGTACAACCCGCTCCACGCCGACACGGATGCCGACGGGCTGGCGGACGGTTTCGATCCGGCTCCGCTTACCTGGAACGACGCCGACGCCGACGCGGATGGCGACGGCTACCCACTTTGGCAGGAGTTGTTCTACGGCAGCAGCGACGCCGTTCCCGGCGACGTGCCCGACCTTTTCCCGGACGGCTACAGCGTGGTAACCTTCACGGTGACGGGCGCGCCGACGTCGGGGACGGTGCTGTCCATTGACGGGCGTGCCGTGATGCTGGCGGGGCGAACGTCGTTCGGGCTGCGCTTCGTGCCGGGCACGGCGAAGGCGCTGGCGCTGCGCGATGCGGTGAGCGTGTCGGTAACGCCGGCGTGCGGGGATTGCATGGTGTTGAAGAACCGCAAGGGAGGATTGTCGGCGGGCGGGACCGGGGCCGGCTCCGCCGGCATGATTCTGCCGCTGGCGGACGTGTATGCGACCGAGGGGCGGCACTGTCTCCACGAAGCCGACTCTGGGTTTGGCGTTTACGTGACGGAAGGCACGCAGGGTGAGGTCAGGTGGTTCGCCAACGGCAACCAATTGGAGGGAACCGAGCCGTATCGTCCGCAGGAGGGCGTGCCGGTCGGTCTGCTGTCGGTCGAGTACTGGCCGGAGGATGGCAACGATCGCTGCTGCTACGACAGTCTCGATTTCGACCGTTGTCTGCGCGGCGGCATTTGCGAGCACGGACTACGCTATGAGGTATGCCAGTTCTGCACTGTTTGTTCGTACTGGTGTTATACCCACCAGGAACGGAAAGCGACCTGCCCGTGTCTGACCTGTAGCGGGGCGTCCGGGAGCTTGGATGGCATGCTGCCGCCCGGCAAGGAGAACATACGCACGATTTGTGTTGGGTCCCCAGAAGACACGGAGCGCTGGCTCACCCTGAATCCGTGTTGCGATTGCCCTGAGCACATCGGGGTCAGTAACCTTCCCAAGACCAACGTTGTCCGCAGTCTCAGCAAGGTTGCGTTGTGGGGCAGTTCCGACGGCACGTACCCGATCAGGGTGGGCGAAAAGTTCGAGTGGCCCACGATAATGTTCCTGGAGGGCACGGAGCTGAGCTATGTGTTTGGCGACGCCAGGGCGAAGTTCAGTCACGACCTGCACCCCGATTGCCCGGTCACCCTGGCGTACACGGTCGCGGAGATCGGGCTCGACGCGCCTGACTCGAATCCGTTGGGCTATTACCAGATTCGCGGGGGCACGGACTGCGTCTCGCGGGTGGCGGTCCTGACGGTGTCGTATCTGATCGAGGGCAGTGTGCGTCTGAGATCGGGTCCGGGGCCGTTGCGGTTCAGCAGCGCCGAAGGCGCGGCCTTCGCGGACGCGCACACCAATCGCGTGGACGCGCCGCCGGGATCGGCGAACGGTTCGCGCGACTTCTGGCTGGGGGCTTCGCACGGCGGCTGGCACACTCTGATCTACGAACTGCTGAACACGAGCGCCGAGGTCCGCCTGACGGCCGAACTGCCGGTCGAGGCCATCGTGGTCAAGTTGGCCACCAACGTCTATGTGGCGGCGCACGGTTCGCCCACGCCCATCGTTGTTGACCTCGCCCCGGCCAGCTACGACCCGGCGGGCTACACGCTCTGGCTCGACGGCGTCCAACGCGCCTCCGGTTTCCCTCCCTGGCCGCTGGCCGTCAGCAACCTGACCGCCGGCACGCACGATCTGACGGTGCGCTCGGTGACCTTCGACGATCTGGCGGATACGGCGCTACTACACGTCATTCGGGGTGAGATCGAAAATGCCGCACCCAGGGACACCGACAATATTCAAGTTCAGTACTTCACTAACAGCGCTGGCGTCTTCACCTACACTGCGATACCGCTCCAGATCTACTATCGCCTGCAACCTGATACCGGATGGGTGCCTGATGGTGTCGCACTCCATATCAAGAACCCGGCGGGAAATACCGTCAGAACGGTCAGCCTGCAGGCGTCAGTCGGCCAACAGCAGACAGCATGGGATGGGAAGGACGATAGCGGGAATTACGTTGCCAACGGATCGAATTACGTGGTTGAGGTGGCCGCGACAATTGGCGGAGTGTCTTGCGTGGCGACAAACAGACTGACCGTCTATGAGATTAGACAGGGGAACTGTGCGTACACTCCGTTCCTGGACATCATCGACCAGTATCACTGTGCGATTGTTTTTGAGTATCTGGGAGGAAATCGCACAAACGACGTTGATAACCTTGCCCTTTACACTGTGTTTGAGCATCCAGGTCAAGGCGGTGGTAACGACACCAGAATTGCCCCAATGACGGGCCATCAATGGGACTATTGGTGCCCGCCTCTAACGCGAAACGGGCGCAAGGCAATTCTTGAGCGAGCATCCGCTCTCGAAACACTGACGATACCCTACGTAAGCAACTGGGATTTTGTCTTCGGTAATGCGATTGTCCACAGTGATGGAACAAACTCTCCTGCGGGAGATGATTGGGCTGGAACCATCAATGACATTGCGCAACTTCGATGTGATGGCGCCGTTGAGGCCGCATATGAGGCCGTTCCGGTACGACTGTGGGGGGCGGACGCATGGTGGAATGTTATGTCACAGGGGGCGGGGGCAGGCAGCAATTTCCAGAAACATAATGCAGCCTTCACCGGCTTAACACCCGCACGGCAACGACAGGACAATGATCCTGACATGACACGCAATGCAGCAGATGTTTTGCATATTCCCTAGATGACACGAAAGGTGATTCCATGAGCAAGAACTCAGCTATAAAAGTGCTGTCGTTAGCTTTCGCTTTGTCTTGTCTAAATGGTGCCTCCCTTGGGGCCACCAACACTCCCATTGCGGACTCGAAACAGCTTCTGTCCACGCTCATGTCGTGTGATGCGTCAAATCTTGTCGAGTTCTTAAACAGTCAAGG
>JAQULY010000436.1 GCA_028718445.1 Kiritimatiellia bacterium | reverse complement strand
GGCGTTCCGCCAGCAATCGGCCCATGGACACCACCGCGGCAGTGTCGGCTTCTGGCAGACTACGGATGCCCTCCGCCAACAGCACCGGACTCTTAGCCTTCGCGAGCACCGCCTCCAGGTCGCCCAGCGTCCTGATCCCATTTTCCTGCCACCCATACCTCATGCTCTCACCTCGTCCCATCGCTCAAGCCTTCGTTTCCTGCCGCACGATCCGCGTGTCCATCCACTCCTTCGCCTGCCTGATGAACCTCGCCTCCGCCTCTGACAGAAGAGAAGAAGGGAAATCTGCCTTTCTGAACACGGAGGCCTCGTCACTCCGACTGCACCGGTTTCTTTCTCGGCCGGCCTCGCCTCGACGTTGACGGTCCCGTGGCATCCTTCGCGACCAGGGCATCCAAGTCCACGCGCCTCAACCGGTAACTGCCGGGGAATAGTTCCACCTTCTTCAGCTTCCCAGTCATAATGATCCTCCACAACGTGGCTCGGCTCACGCCCAGGTACTTCGCACCCGCGCCCATCCCCATTAAATGCGGAGTTACACCCGGTCCGCCCACGCCGCCAAAGACCGTCTGTCCCTGCCGCAGGTAGGGGCAGGTCGTCACATCACCACGCAAAACTTGCAGCGCGACCGCCTTCCTTTCATCGCTTGCATCAATGAATGCCTTCAGAAGTTCGCTCGTCGCGTCGCTCATTTTCCCTCCCGTACTTCACTCACCGCCCGCGTGTCCATCCACTCCTTAGCCTGCTTGATGAACCCAACCACTGTATCCCGCTGCTCCATCCAGCTCCGCGGTTTCATGTTCTCCAACACCTTGAGCGCCTCCTCCAACGCTTCACCCGGTCCCTTGGCATGGTCGCACTCGCCGCGCCCTTCAGTCAGAAGGCCCGCCACCTTTGTCTCACCGCCCGTCAGCATCACGGGAAGCGCCCCGTTCAAAGCGTTGCGCACCTGTTCACGGCTCGGGTGGAAGTAGTGCGTCGTCACGACCTCGACCGTCTTGTGTCCGCTAACCAGCTTGACTGTCTCAATCGGCACCCCCCGCGACAGCGCCTCCGTAATCCAGGTCGTGCGCAAGGAGTGGAAGTCGATCACGGACCCCTTGAGCATCCCGTGCTTCCGCACCACGTGGACGTTGTTCTTCCCCACGGCCTTGCGAAAAACCCGACCGACCTTCCTTGATACCAGCGAATGCGCGTGCAGGTAGAGCGCCGCCTGATCCGGCCAGACGAACTCAGACCCTTCCTTTGCGCGTCCCCGGGCCGCCTCGATCTCGCACCGCAGCCGCTCATAGATCGGGATGCACACCGTCTCGCCTGTCTTGCTGGTTTTCACGGTCACGCTGGGGGTAGGGGGGGTCATGTCAACGTCCGCCCATCGCAACGTGCAGCAGTCGCCCAGCCGCATGGCCGTGCTGAGCCCGCACACGATCAACGGCCGGCAGAACTCATCATTCGCCACCACCTCCAGTAGCTTCACGATCTGAGCTTCCGTTAGTGGCTTCCGGTGCAGGTGGTTCTCCTCCCGCATCCGCAGCCCATCGAACGGATTCCGCCAGAGCCCGTACTCGGACTGAAGGAACCTAAACGTCGCGCGGATGCGCTTCAAGGAATCGTTCCAGGTTTTGTCGGCAACGCCCCGCTCCTCCTCTGACTCCATGAACTCCCGCGCGATTCGCCTGTCTACCTGGGCCGCGTCCTTCGCGTCGGGGAACTTCGTCGTCACGAACTCGATGAACCGGCGGACCGTCGCCTTGACATCTTTCGCATAGCGGGGATTCACCGTTCGCCGCTTCTTCGGCATGGACTCCCACGCCTTCACCAGGTCGGCCACTGGGAAGCTCTCGATTTTCGCCCCGTACTTGATCTCGTGCAGTTCCTGGACCAGTGCTTCCGCGGACTTCGTTCCGCGGGCGTCCGCGATCAACTGCTCCAGCTTCTCCTTTGCCTTCCCGCGCGATCGTTCGAAGGCTCCGTCGCCGTCATCGCGCAGCGACACCGGCGGCCTTCCTTCGATCTCGACGCCCAGGTTTTTGACGAACCGTTTCCCGCCCACAGCGAATGCGCCGTACCAGTATTTGGACTTGAGGACCCCGTCCGGTTTCCGTCTGATTTCCAGTGGCATGAGCACCTCCGTAGAGCGATTTGAAAGACACCGCAACTCTACGCGAGTTCATTCACCGCCGCAAGCGCAAAAACAAAACTTTCTACACAACTTTTCCGGACAACGGCGGCGCAAAAGGTCAAGCAAAGTCAATATTCGCAGGCTATATGATGAAACCAGAGTCGTGCTGAACGGTAGAACTCCAGCCTTCCAAGCTGGTCACACGGGTTCGATTCCCGTCGCCCGCTCCATGCAAAAAGTCTCAAAATGTGCCCTATTTATTGGCATTTATGGGCATAATGGGTGTTTGTCCTCGTTGTGTGTCTCATGCTGAAACACGCTGAAATCGGACGGTCAAAAGCACACACAAAAGCACACACAAAGCACACACGCCAGACGGCCGTCAAACCTTGTTTCGCCACTTCATCCACCCGTACCACGCCAACGTGACCGCCGCGGTACGGATACCGGAACGAAAGCTCTCTACCCCGTAGGCCCGCTGCAACCGGTAGAAGCGTAGGCAGGCGTCCCAACCGCCTTGTCCACGGAGGCAGTCGAAGTCATGGCGCAGGCAGGGCGGGAAGTAGATCGTCGGCCATCCGCGAGCTGTTCCACCAGCACGCATCACCACGCCGCGCCGCCCGCTCGCTTCCAGACAATTCAAATCGGCTCGCGTCGAGCCGCGTCAATTCTCTTGACCTCTCCCGTCGTGCAACTGTAGCCTCTTGTCAAGTCAGGCGTGCCGTGTCGGGGCCGTGCCAGAATCAGGTTACGCAGGTAAGCCCTTCGGCATGACGGAGACAATGTATACAGGCAATGCAGTGTGGCATGGTCTTTCCCAGAGCGCCGGACTCTCAGAGTGCGGCCGCCCAGCCATCCCGTCACAGTCGTTTCTAGCCGTCGGTGCCACAACTATCGAACCGCTTTAAGACATACCAAGTCCTCTTCTTGGTTTGATATACATCAACGCATCGCCATAACCCACTGTAACTCAACAATACCGCTGAGGCATATCACACCGCAGACGGTTCCACTGGCTGGTATTTTTGAAGGCCAATACCATGTCGGTTAAGTACAAAGGAAATCCAAAGATGAATACTGAGAATATTATGCAGACTGTCAAGACTGTCGTCGGGTGTACAGTTGTCCTTGCGGCTACGGCTATCACGGTTCGAGGTGGCACGGGGCCCCGTTTCGACATAGAAACAAACGACTTTCCTCAACCGGCAATGTCAGCATCCTCCGACGGCACGAATTTCCTTGTCGGCCTGCTGGGAAATAGCGCAGCGCAATCTGCTCGCGTCGTCGTCCAGCGTATTTCCTCAACGGGCTCCCGACTGGGGGCGAGCATCGACCTCGGCGAAGACGCGAGTGGTGCTCCAACGGTAGTGTTTGGGGGAACCAATTATCTAGTGTTGTGGAGCGACACGGACACCATGGCGGCCGTCGGGCAGAGAATCAGTTGCGGGGGCGAGTTGATGGGAGCCAGTTTCCCGATAGGCTCGACCGACGTCAGACAGGGAGTGTACGGAGCATATGACGGCGTGGAGTTCCTGGTGATATGGGAAGACAACAATCATCAGGTCTATGGCCGAATCGTGTCGTCCACCGGGGGCGTCGGTAGTGCGCAAATCCTCATTTCGGTTGGAGGTAACGGACGCGACCCCTCAATCGCCTGTGATGGGACGAACTATCTCGTTACGTTCACATCCGATCGTCGGACCGCCAATGGCTGGTTCGATGACGTGTATGGACAATTCGTCTCTCGTAGCGGCACCTTGGTCGGTGCGAACTTCGTGATCGATGCGAATGATTCCCCCAGCGACAATGGTACCGCGACTGCATTTGACGGCCAGAAATATGCGGTTCTGTTTCACGATCAAGTCCCGGACGTGGGCGGCCAATGGCATGTATTCGCGCGACATGTAACTCTGGCTGGCACTGTCGAAGCGGATAGAATCCATATCGCTCCATGCACAAATCGGAACGTTCAGTTCCCGTCTATCGTTTACGATGGATCCAACTACCTCATCGCCGTCAATGAGGGGGGATTGGAGAGTGATGCAACGGTACGTGCCTGCTATTATGATGGAGATCTAAACCGTGTAACACCGTGGTTCAGTCTCGCTGAACCGTCGAGCACCTATGAGACTTTCGTGGCTGCTGGCCTGGCCTCCGGCGGCGGCAAGTCTCTTGCGGGGCTGCCGAGCATGGGGCCGAATGGCTTCACAAACGCCTATGGGGTGATGATTGACGCCAATTCCCCGGCATTCAGTCATATAGGCATCTCCAGCAACTCGGTCACAATGAGTCTCACGAATCTCTTCTTTGGCTCCTCCAATATCATCGAGCGGGCCGCATCGCTCACGGGCACCAACTGGACAGCGGTGAATTCCTTAACGGCGCGAAGCAGTAGCACCAACTGGTCAGAAGCTGTCACCAACAGTTCCGGCACCGCATTCTACAGACTTCACTGGAAGTAGCCTCAGTTCTGAAGTAGGTTCATTAACACTGTTCGGCGTCAAAAAAAATGCCACGCAGGCGCCATGCGCAATGGTAGTGGCGACAATCGGAGACGGAGAGATGAGTACGAGAAGGCCAAGTGGAATCATCGTGTCAGTGGCAAGTTCGATGATCTGCGGCGTAGCACTCGCGCAGACCCCTGAAATCGTGTCTTTCCAAGGGAACGGACAGTTGGCATGGACCAACAGCAACACCAACCTGTACTATACGATTGAGTGGGCTTCGTCGCTGACGGCTTCCGACGCTTGGTATTCCGCGTACATCCCTCTGATGGACATCAGGTCATCCGAGTTGATCGTCACATCA
>JAQULY010000435.1 GCA_028718445.1 Kiritimatiellia bacterium | reverse complement strand
GACCCGCCGCCACGGGCTGCGGTTCCTTTTTGACGGCGTGTGGCTTGGGCGCCGGGTGCGGCTTGCTCACCGCCTGGGGCTTGCTCGCCGCCTGGGGCTTGGTCACCGGGTGCGGCTTGGCGGTCTGATGCGGCTTGGCGATTCTTGCGGCCGGCGCCGCTGTTTGCCACGACGCAGCCAGCGCCGAATCCTGGTAGTGCGCCATGGCGTTGCTCTGGACGCTGCCGCCGCCGATCAACCGCGTCAGGTCCGCGACCACGGACTTGACGGTGTGCGCCTGGCGCTCGAGGTCCTGGCTGGCAGCCGCCGATTCCTCGGCGCTGGCCGCGTTGGTCTGTGTGACCTGGTCGAGTCGGGACACCGCGACATTGATCTCGCCGATCCCTTCGGCCTGCTCGCGGCTGGCCGTCGCGA
Source organism: Kiritimatiellia bacterium (assembly GCA_028718445.1). Taxonomy (GTDB): domain Bacteria; phylum Verrucomicrobiota; class Kiritimatiellia; order RFP12; family JAAYLN01; genus JAQULY01. The sequence continues at coordinate 4,530 of JAQULY010000435.1, read as the reverse complement.
CTTCGCCCACCAGTTGCTTGACCTTGTCCACGCTGCGCGTGATCTCGTCGAGGATCGTGCCGACTTGCTGGGTGGCCTTGACGCCGCCCTCGGCGCTTTGCTGGCTCGTCTCGATGAGGGTCGCGGTATTGCGCGCCGCCTCGGCGGACCGCTGCGCCAGGTTCCGCACTTCCTCGGCCACGACGGCGAAGCCCTTGCCCGCCTCGCCGGCCCGGGCCGCCTCGACGGCCGCGTTCAGGGCGAGCAGGTTGGTCTGGAAGGCGATCTCGTCGATGGTCTTGAGGATACGCGCGGTTTCGTCGCTGCTGGTTTTGATCTCGCCGATGACCGTCGACAGCCGAGTCATGGCATCGACACCCTTACGAGCGGCCGCCGCGGCGGCCGCTGTCTCTTGGTCGGTGGCGCCGGCATTGGACGCAGTCTGCTGGGTGCTAGAGGACATCTCCTGCAGCGACGCGGCGACTTCTTCGAGCGACGCGGCTTGTTCGCTGGCGCCGTCGGCCATCTGCTGACTCGACGCGGCGACCTCCGCCGACGACGTGCCGACCTGGTCGGAGGCATTCATCAAGTTGGTAGCGAGCCCGCCGAGCTGTTTGCTGAGGCGGCTGGAGATGAGGAACCAGATCAGTCCCGCCAGCAGCAAGGTGAGGCCGCCGGTGGCCAGGATGACGGTCAGCGATTGGCGGCTGATAGCGCCAACCGCCTGTTCGGCGGCCAGGAACTCTTCTTCGTACGAACCGGCGCCGATGATCCAGTCCCACGGTTCGAAGTACGCGATGCGCGCGATCTTCATGCGCGCGCGGCTTTCGCCGGTATTCTGCCAGGGGTAGAACTGCTCGGCGATGCCGCCCGGCGGCAGCGCCTTGGCCTTCTTGACGATTTCCTGAATGAAGTAGGTGCCGTTGGCGTCCTGAGCCTGCCAGACGTTCTCACCGTCCCGCGTGCCCTTTTGCGAGATCACGTAATTGCCCTCGCTGTCCAGCACGTAAATGTAGCCGGTCTGGCCCACCTTGATGTCCATGATCGACTGCCGCAAGGCGGTCGCCGATTCCATGGGCACGCCGTAGTAGCTGATGCCGATGATGCTGCCGTCTTGCGCCTGGATGGGCTCATAGGCGGTGATGTACCAGCGGTCCACGACGAAGGCGCGGCCTTCGAACGTCCGGCCGGCCAGGACGGACTGGATCACCGGATTGGGGAGGCCGTCGGGATTGACCGCCGGAATGTACGTACCGATAGCGCGTTGGCCGTTCTGGGCGACGATGTTGGTGCAGACGCGCAGCATGTCGCCGCGTTCGTTCATGCGCTGGAAGATCGTGGTCGTGCCGCCCATGAGATTCTGGACATCGTCCACGATCGGGCTGGCGATGTTCGCGTTGCGGTTCTGTCCCAGCCACTGGCCGCCGACCATCAGCTTGGGCAGGTGGACGGTCGTCGACTGGTTGTTGAATTGATTGACGGCCTCCCACGCGACCGTTTCCGAGGCGAGGGAGACGGCGCCATGCGAGGCGATCGCGTGGCGCGTCACGGAAAGACCGTTGTGGACATTGCTCTCCAGGACGGCTTGCTGGGTGAGGCACATGGCGCGGATTCCCTCGACCATATGGTCGAGATCCGCATACGCCAGGTTGCGGCACTCTTCGGCCGCGGCGCTTCGCATCTGATTCTGCTTGGTGACGACGACGCCGGTGATGATCACCAGCGGCACCGCCACGATCGACAATCCGATCAGCAGTAGGCGAGCGCGGAGGGTCAATTGCGATAGCATGGGGGTGATCCTTTCTGGTCTCCGGCCAAGGAAACCCTGAACACCAGTCCCCCGCCTCAGGTCTCCCGTTCGGGATCTCGTTTCGGCATTCTGAGGGTTCGCTGAAGTAATTTTTCGCTGTCAATACCATTAACCCGGATTATTCATGAAGGACCGGCTGCGAAAGGTCAAATGCTTGCCAGGATGCGCGTTCTCGGATCGGCTCGGTCAACGTACAGCCTTGGGTACGCCTCCCTCGCCGATCCTTACGAGCCCACGTCCTGGCAAGCATTTTCTACTTTCTCGCGGCGGTCCTTCATGAATAATCCGGGTTAGTGATCGACGGTGTGGCAGATCGGCCGGGTCGAACAGGCGATCGCCACGGGGCCCCGCGGTTGTGCCAAGGAGCGACCAGGGTTACCATTAACGGGCGCGCAACGCCTGGCTGGACAGCGTTCGTGGCGCCGGACATCTTGATCACCACCCTCATCGACAGCCAACCGGGGACTGGTATGCGACTCGGCGACTGGACCTTTACACTGCTCAGCGACGGCCGCTTTCGACTGGACGGCGGCGCTAGTTTCGGCGTTGTGCCCAAGCCGTTGTGGGAAAAGCAGATCGCCGCCGATGGGCGCAATCGTATCCCGGTCGCCCTGCGTTGCCTGCTGGCGTCCGGGCATGGCCGCCGCGTGTTGATAGACACGGGCATCGGCGACCGCTGGGACGCTAAACAACGCGACATCTACGGCATGGAGCGCCGAGCCGGACAGTTGCTGGTCGAGCTCGAATCTGCCGGCATCGATCGCCGAAGCATCACCGATGTGGTCCTGACTCACCTCCATTTCGATCACGCCGGCGGCGCCTGCCTCGATCTGGCCGACGGAATGGCGCCTGCGTTCACCGAAGCGCGCTGGTGGGTGCAGCGGCAGAACTGGGACTGGGCGCACGGACCCAGCGAGCGCGACCAAGCCAGCTACCGCGCCGAGGATTTCGAGGCGCTGGCTGACACCGGCCGGCTGGAACTGTTGGACGGTCCCCAGGAGGTTTTGCCCGGTCTCTGGCTCCAACCGGTCCACGGCCATACGCCCGGCATGCAGATCCCGGAGTTTCGCACCAGCGCCGGCACCCTGGTTTTTCTGGCCGACCTGATTCCGACGACGGCTCACCTGCACCTGCCGTGGATCGCGGGCTACGATCTGAATCCTCTCTTGACGCTCAGCGAGAAACGCAATCTGCTCACGCGAGCGCTGGAAGACGATTTCCTGCTCGTCCTGCAGCACGATCCCCGTTACGAGACCTGCCGGGTCGCCTTCCGCGACGGACGTTTCCAAGCACGCGAGACCGGCAGCTTGAACGGAGGTCTTACAGCGCCCGTAGCGGACGCCGCCGCGGACGACACCGCCGCCGGTCGCCCTGACACCCCCGGCGTTGCGGGAGAGTAGGCGCGCCGGTCGCGGAAAGGAGATACTAGTGACGCCGCGTCCGGCTACTCGCAAGCCTCGCTGGCTGGTCATGCCGCGGCAGGGCGGCCAGCAGTACAATCGTGTGCAACGCCTGCTGCGCACGGCGTCGCTGCACACCGTGTGCGAGGCCGCGAACTGCCCGAACCGCGGCGAGTGTTTCGCGAGCGGTACCGCGACGTTTCTGCTCATGGGCGACACCTGTACTCGCCATTGCACCTTCTGCAACATCGTCGGCGGACGGGTCGCCCCCTTGGATCCTGACGAACCCATGCGTGTGGCGGAGACGGTGCACCATCTCGGCCTGCGCTTCGCGGTGGTCACCAGCGTGACGCGCGACGATCTGCCTGACGGCGGCGCCGCGCACTTCGCGGCGACCATCGCGGCGATCCGCGCCGAGAACCCCGGCTGCGGCGTGGAGGTGCTGATACCCGACCTGCGCGGCGATCCGCAGGCACTCGAAACCGTGCTGGCCGCCCGGCCCGATGTCTTGAACCACAACCTCGAAACGGTCCCGCGGCTCTATCCGACCTTGCGGCCGCAGGCGGACTACCGGACATCGTTATCGGTGCTTGCCCGGGCGCGCCGCTGGGCCGCCCAACACAATTCCCGGCTCACGGTCAAGACCGGCATCATGGTTGGCGTGGGCGAGACCGACGCTGAACTGACCGCTTTGCTGCGGGACGCAGTGGACTGCGGGGTCCAGGTCATGACCATCGGGCAGTACCTACAGCCGACCGCGGCGCATCACCCGGTGGAACGCTACCTCGCGCCGGCGGAGTTCGCGGAACTCGCCGCGCGCGGCCGGGCGCTCGGCCTGACCTGGGTCGAGGCCGCGCCGCTGGTGAGGTCGAGTTACCACGCCCGCGAACAAGCCGCGGGGCTGCTGCCGTGATCGTGCGGCGCGTCGTATGCGCGGTCGGTGCGGCCGCGCCCGCTTGGGCGATCCAACGCGGCGCCATCCGTGGCGCCGCGTTGGCTGCCGGCTTCGCTGTCTTGTTCGCGGCCGGCTGCGGTGGGCCGGTGCCACAGGTGCTGCGCGAACCCGAGGCGCCGATGCGCGGCTTGTGGATCACACGCTGGGACTTCCGCACCGCCGACGATGTGGATCGTTGCCTCGCGGACGCCGCCGATCTCGGGTTTACCGACGTCTTCTTTCAGGTGCGCGGACAGGCTGACGCGTTCTACCGCAGCTCCCTGGAACCGTGGGGACGCGAACTGCTGGCGCCGGCAGACGCGGACAGCGGCGCTGCGCCGCCCGCCGTGCTCACCGATCCGGGCTACGACCCGCTCGCGCGCGCCATCGCACAGGCCCGGCGCCGG
>JAQULY010000434.1 GCA_028718445.1 Kiritimatiellia bacterium | reverse complement strand
TTCGAGCGCGTGGGTTTTGCGGAAAAAAGGGTATCGCGACTCGATGCGAGAAGCGGGGCTTCCGACGCGGGTGATCAATGACGAAAGCGATCTGAAGGATGCGACCGCGCGCAACCAACTCGGAAAGCGGCTATTTGGATTGACCGACAGTCCGACCGCGGTGCTTTGCCCGACGGACGTCATGGCCATGTCCGTCCTGCGAATCGCGCGCGCGGCGGGGCTGCGCGTGCCGGAGGACGTTTCCGTGATGGGGTTCGGAGGCCTCGATATGGGGCTCTATGCGGATCCGGCCTTGACCACCGTGGCCGTGCCGTTCGATCGGATGGGCGAGCGCGCGGCCGAGTTTCTGATTGCCGCCATTGAAGGAAAGGGCCGCGCGACCGGTGTCGAGGAGCGGCTGCCGGCGGAGTTGGTCGTGCGCGAGTCCACTGGGCTCGCGCCGCCATCGAATGCGATGGTCAAGCGTCCGTCGTTGCGTAGCAGCGGCATGTGAGTGCGTGAGTGTGTGAGCATGTGAGTGTAACGGGAAAACAGAAAGGTGGAATTCTCATGAACAGACAGACTAGATCACGTGTCGCGACGTTCGTCGGCGCAATGGTTGCCACGATGGTGGGGCTGCCTCTTGTGGCATTGGCTGCGTCCACCCCGCTGGTGGAGTTCCTCTTCGAGCAGAACCTGACCAACAGCGGCTCGCTCGGCGGAAACGGCAGGTTCGTCACCAATGGCGTTGTCGCTCCCGCTTTTACCGGGGCGGACGTGGGAATCGGAGGCGGCTACGCGATGGACAACACCTCCGCCATCATGAACGGGGCCGGCGGGTATGTCCGGCTCGACGACGATAATCGTCTGGACGGGCTCAAGTCGCTGACGATCGCGTTCTGGTACAAAACGACCAACAGCCTGTTCTACGGCCCGCGCTTAGCCAACAAACGCAATAACTTGGCTGGCTTTGAGGCGTATGTCAGTAGCGAGAAGACTTGGCAGTTGTTCGGGGGTGACGGCGCTATTTATAAAACGCCAGGCAGTACGGCGAACGACCAGTATGGCTACCGAACGAAGTGGGTGTTTTTCGCGGCGACGTGGAACATTGCCAACGGGATCGCCCGATTCTATGCCGCCTCTCAAGAAGAAGATCTCGCATTCGTCAACCAAGTCACCGCCACGGGTCTCGAGAGTCTCGCGCTGGCCAACACGGCTCATCTCGCGATCGGCGCCAACCAGACCGGCGGCAGCGCTTTCAGCGGGCTGATAGACAACCTCCGCATCTGGGGATCGACCAACGATGCCTCCGGGGTGCTGTCCGAAGCGGAGATCCGCGATTTGTTTATTGAAGACAACGGCGGGCCGCTTGAAAGTCCCGCCAGCGTTCCTCTGGTGGAGATGCTGTTCGACAATACGCTCACGAACAGCGGTGCCATTGGCGGAACCGCCTCCTGGGTCACCAACTATGGGGTGTTCCCGGTCTTCACGGCCGATGGCCTGGGGGCCAGCGGATTCCCCGGCGACTATGCCATGGACAACAATTCGGCCACGAATATGAAAGTGAGAGCCGGATACTGCTCCTTGCCCGATTCCTATCATCTTGACGGACTGAAATCCTTGACCGTGGCGTTCTGGTACAAGACCACCAACACGCTGATCTATGGTCCCAGGATGGTCACTCGGCGCGACCTGAGTGGCCTGGGATTTGAGGTCTATGCCGGTGGTGCCAAGGCGTTCCATTTCTACGCAAGCGACATCCCCGGCCATTACCCCATTGTGTCAAGCGGCGACAACGACCAGTATGGACAGTTGGACAAATGGGTTTTTGCCGCCGCCACGTGGGATGCGCCCAACCGGGACGTCCGTTTCTACGTGGGAACCAAGGACGGGCCTCTGTCGCTGGTGAGTCAGCCCATGCCGGATGCACTGACCGATTTTGGCATCACCAACGCCTCTCCCCTTGTGATTGGGGCGGGCAGCAGAGTGGACTATGGTTCGTCAGCCTTCGACGGCTGGATCGACAACGTCCGGCTGTGGGGATCGCAGAACGACTCCAGCGGCGCGCTTTCGATGGAGGCGCTGGAGGTGTGGTTCAAAGCCGATCATCGCCGGTCGCGCGGCACCGTGATCATTTTGCGTTAGGGGATGGTCAGGGCGGCGGCGCGAAGAATGCGTTTCCTGTTCCGAAATAGATCGGAGCCAGTCCGCGTACATCTAACTCCGATTTGTGCATCCACAGAAACCGGGATTGTTCATTTGTTTTGAAATGACCGCGATGTAGAGTAGAGACATGTTTCGGAAACGTGAAGAATGAGTTGACTTGGATGCTCAGGCAGGCAAGGGTCAGCGATATCGGGAAGGGAAAATCATGTTCAACGGGATCAATATGAGTCTTGGCGCGATCGCCAAGCTGTCCAAGGCGCAGTCGCGGTCGATTTCCGCCGAAAACGTCTACGGCGAAAAAGGACGCGGCGGCATGGCCGAATTGTCCAAGACGCCGCAGCCCGAAGTCACGCGCATCGGGCAGACGTGGACGCCGTGCGAGTCGGCGCGCGAACTGGGGCGGAAATGGAAAGTGCGGCCGGCCATTTCGCTGGAGGTCGGGAAAGAAACGACGATCATGGACATCGACGGGCCCGGCTGCATCCAGCACATCTGGATCACGCTGGACAAGAAGTATTTTCGGGACGTCATCCTGCGCATGTATTGGGACGGCGAGTCCGCGCCCAGCGTGGAAACTCCGATCGGCGATTTCTTCTGCCAGAGCTGGAGCCGTCGCACGCCCATCACGGCGCTCCCCATCAACGTCAATCCGGAGGGAGGCCTGAACGCCTTCTTCCCGATGCCATTCCGCAAGCATGCGCGCGTCACCGTGGAGAATCGCAACCCCGCGGTGGTGGCCCATTTCTTTTACACGATTAACTATGTCCTGGCGCCGGTGGACGATGACGAGGCTTATTTTCATGCCCAGTTCCGGCGCTCCAACCCGCTGGTCCAGGGAACGGACTACACCATCCTCGACGGCGTGCGGGGGTGGGGGCAATACGTGGGCGTTTTCATGGCCTGGCAGCAGAACGTCTCGGGTTGGTGGGGCGAAGGAGAAATCAAATTCTTTCTCGATGGCGACCAGGAATTCCCCACCATCTGCGGCACGGGAACCGAAGACTATTTTGGCGGGGCGTGGTGCTTTTTCGGGAATTACAGCGCGCCGTTCATGGGTTATCCGTATGGCGACAGCGGCGTCAACGCGTCCCCTCCGCCTGCCAGCCGGCCCGGCAACCGCCACCTCCTCTACCGGTTCCACGTGATGGATCCCATTCGATTCGAACAGGATCTGCGGGTGACGATCCAGGCCCTCGGCTGGCGCGGCGAAGGGCGCTACATGCCGCTGCAGGACGACATCGCCTCGGTCGCGTTCTGGTACCAGAAGGATCCGCACGCGGCCTTCCCGAAGCTGGGCGACCGCGACGCGCTCGAGATCATTTTCTAGCAAACCGAAAATAATCGGTGCAATCAATGTCGAGGAATAAAGGAACCCCCATCTAGATGAACACAGGAGCCAACATGCCGATCAGGCGGAAATTCATGACGACGGTTGCGTCGGCGGCGCTGGTCGCCGTGTTGGCGTCGGTTGGGGCGGCGAGGTCGGACGACATCCCCCCGATCGCCGACGAGAGCCTCTACCGATCGATGGTCATCCAGCAGGTGCGGATGCCGCCGCAGCTCTACACGCCGGAGGTCAAGGAGAGGCTCAGGAAGAAGAAGGGGAACCCGCTGGATCTGACGGCCCTGGGAGGCAATGCCGGCATCGGCGAACGCATCGCGCGGGAGATTCCCCCCGAACGCTGGACGGAGCTCATACCGCGCCATGCCGCCTTTACGAAGTCCGGGGTCCTCGACAACCATCCGCGACCCGTTTGTCCGTTCTGCGGCGGCGCGTACGCGCGTCCCAGGATGACGGTGGACGAACTCATCGCCTCGCCGTTCCGCGCCAAAACGGGGTGTTGCGGAGCGACCCTCTACGAGCGCGAGGAGGACATGCCGCAGGACTATCCGGTCAGGCCGAACCATACGGAAGTCGTGCCGCACCTCGACGGGACCGAATGTTCCTACCGGTTCTTCGTGCCGCCGGGGGCCGAGGCGTCCGACTTCGGTTTCGACTCCAACCGCGCCAAGTGGTTCTGCTCGGCCGCCGAGGTGTGGTGGGCGCGGGCGTTCCTGCTGCACACGGGGTCGCCGCAATCCGTGCTGAAGGGGCTTGCCACGCGGGCATTCCTGGCGGACGACGAACGCGCCTATCGGGCGCTGGCGGCGATCTACGCGCGTCTCGCGGAGGTCTATCCCGGCTGGCCGTTGACCGACTTCAGCAAAGTCGCCAACGGTCTGGCTCGCTCCGGCGACATGAAGGGGTACCTGACGCAGGCGGAGTACCGCGCCACGCCCGTGCCGAGCGACTACGCCAAGCCGAAATGGTTCCACGCGCGTTACCACAATCTCGACAAAATGAACATGGCCTCGGGGTGGCAGGACGGGGTGATGGCGCAACAAGCCGACCTGGTGGACATCTTCGACCTGATCCGCGACCACCCGGCGGTGCTGGCCTACAGTCGCGAACGCTATGGCGACGAGCGGGAATGGGAGCGCCGAGTCCGCAAGGGAGTGGTGGACGAGGCGCATTTCATCGCCCAGTGCTCGCCGACCCTGTTGCGGGGAGGCAATACGATGATGGGCTGGATCAAGGGCGGGTTGAAACTCGGGACGGTCGTGCGGGACGAGTACTTCATCCGAACCGCCGCCGTGATGATCCAGGGGGTTCTGCAGAACCAGTTCTGGGGCGATGGACTGTCGGTTGAGGGCGCGTTCAACTACGGCGGCATGATGCAGGGGGCCATTGACATCATTCCCGTGCTGCGGGACGAATTCGGCGTCGACTTCAGCCGGACGTTCCCCTATGCCGCCAGGATTGC
>JAQULY010000433.1 GCA_028718445.1 Kiritimatiellia bacterium | reverse complement strand
CCTGGCGTTCTTCAAGCGCAAGGGCTGGTTGCTGGAGGACACCGCCGGTCAGCCGCAAGCCTGGCTCGATCCGACCTCGGCGGAGGTACGCGCCATGCTCACGCGCGCCGCGGCCGAATTGTTGCGGCGCTATCGCGTGGACGGGCTGCACCTCGATTTCGTGCGTTATCCCGACTTCCGCAACTCACTTGGGCCGGACACCCGACGGCAGTTCGAGCGCGACCGGCGCAAGAGTGTTGGCGGCTGGCCTGAGAGCGCCACAAAGGGCGCGATCTTCCACGAGTTCGTGCGCTGGCGCAGCCGCCAGGTGACGGAACTGGTGGCCGATATGCGCCTGACACAACGTCGCGAAGCCCCGGGTGCTTGGCTGACGGCGGCCGTCTACGGCAAGCATCCCGCCTGTCTCGAGTCGGTTGGACAGGGCTGGGAAAACTGGATCGAGCAGGGCTACCTTGATTACGTGCTTCCCATGAACTACAGCGAGGACCGGACGCTCTATGACACGCTGGTAAGCACCCAGACGCGCACACCGGAACTGGCGCGGCGCATCGTCGGCGGCATCGGCGTGACGGCCTCCGAGAGTCGCCTCAATGCCGACGATGTCATTGACCAGGTGCGGGTGCTTCGTGCCCACAAGGCCGCCGGTTTCGCGCTCTTCGATCTCGACACCACGCTGGAGCGGGAGATTCTACCGATTCTGCAACTGGGTCTCACCGCGCCCGCGACCAGGCGGAAACGACCGTGATCTGGCCGTTTCCTGTTCGTCGGCAAAGTTGGGTGAGCCGTATGAGAGTCAGACACTCAACTTTCGAAGTTCGACCGAGGCACGTACCGTCGCGGCTTGGCCTCGACGTAGACCTCTTCCCTGGCTGACAGCCGCACGCTGTTGCCGCCCAGCAGGCGCTCCACCGCGCTGACGAAATCGTGCGCCGGTTCCACGGCCAGTTCCGGAGCCGCCTCGATGATCACCTTCTGCCCGGAAGGCTGGCCCAGGCAGATGGTCACCGGAACCTTGCCGGGGAAACTCTTGATCACGTCATGCAGGCGAATCAAGACGTCTTGGTCGCGTCCATTGGCGCGCACGTACAGACCGACCTTGGCGGCAAAATGACGCGGTGCCTCCTCCAGAGGATAGATCTCCTCCGCCAACAGGCGGATTTGTTCGTCACGGCGGGAGACCTCACCGCATATCAGCAGGGGACGGTCCGCCTGAATGATCGCGCCATACTTGGCGTAGCACTTGCTGAACACCAAGGCCTCGATACGCTGGTCGCCGTCCTCCAGCGCCACGACCGCCCAGGGATCCTTGGTCTTCTTGTCAATCCGTCGCTGCACCGACGCGGCCAGTCCGCCGATGCGGGCGGCGAAACCGTTCGTCTGGCTCTCCAGGGCGGCGCCGATGGTGACGGTAGCGAAGGCCTTGATGGTGCGGCGGTACCGATCCAGGGGATTGCCCGACATGTAGACGCCGAGCAGTTCCCGCTCGCCCGTCAGCGTCTCGAGGGGCGTCCACGCCACCACGTCCGGCAGGTCCTCGCCGACGGACACGTTCTGCCGGCCGTCGTTGCAGACGTCGAAGAGATTCTGCTGGCCGCTGGCGGCATCCCGCTGCCGCTCGGCCGCGCGTGCCATGGCGAAATCCACGGCCGCGAACAGTCGGGCGCGATGGTGCCCGAAGGCGTCCATGGCGCCGCATCGCACCAGCGCCTCCAGCACGCGTTTGTTGGCCGCCGCCGCATCCACGCGCTCGCAGAAATCCACCAGCCCCTTGAAGGCGCCGCGCTCCTGACGTTCGCGCACAATGGCGTCGGCCGCGCCCTCGCCGACGCCCTTGATGCCGGCCAGCCCGAAGCGGATGCCGCCATCCTCGGGCATGAAACGGGCGGCGCTGCGGTTGACGTCCGGCGGCAGCACGGTCAGTCCCATGCTCGAGGCTTCGTTCACGAAGCCCGGCAGCTTGTCGAAATTGCCGATTTCGGAGGAGATCTGCGCGGCCATGAACTCGGCCGGGAAGTTGGCCTTCATGTAGGCGGTCTGGAACGAGACGATCCCGTACCCGGCCGAATGTGCCTTGTTGAAGCCATAGCCGGCGAAGGCCGCGATGTTGTTGAAGATGCGTTCCGCCAGTGCCTTGGGAATGTTGTTGGTCCGGGCGCAGCCGGCCACGAAACCGCCGCGCTCCTTATCCATGATCTCCATCTTCTTCTTGCCCATGGCGCGGCGCAGCAGGTCAGCCTGCCCGAGTGAGTAGCCGGCCAGCACGTTGGCGGCGCGCTGTACCTGCTCCTGGTAGACCATCACGCCATAGGTGTCCTTGAGAATCGGCTCGAGCAGCGGATGGTCGTAGACGATCTGTTCCCTGCCGGTCTTGCGCGCCTTATAGCTGGGGAGCATCTCCATCGGACCGGGACGGAAGAGCGCTATCACGGCGATCAGATCTTCGAGGTTGTTGACCCCGATCTCGCGAATGAGCTTGCGCATGCCCTCGGATTCGAGCTGGAACACGCCCTTGGTGTCGGCGCGGTTCAGCAGTTCGTAGGTGGGCGGGTCGTCCAGCGGCACGTTGTCCAGGTCAATCTCGATGTTCCGCCCCGCCCGCACCAGGTCCACGGCTTCGCGCAGCACCGTCAGGGTTTTGAGCCCCAGGAAGTCCATCTTGAGCAGGCCGCACAGTTCCAGGTCGTCCTTGGCGTACTGCGTCATCGGCGCGCCGTCCTTGTCGCGCGTCAGCGGCAGGATGTCCACGAGCGGGCAATCGCCGATCACCACGCCGGCGGCGTGCATGCCGGCATTGCGGTAGAGTCCCTCCAGCACTTCGGCGTACGGCATGATGCGCTTCAGGTCGGGATCCTTTTCGCAGACGCTCTTGAACTCGGGATTCCCCTCCTTGGCCTTCTCCAGCGTGATCTTGGGGTCGTCCGGTACGAGCTTGGTGAAGGCCATGGCGCGGTCGAGCGGCATCTCCAGCACGCGCGCCACGTCGCGGATCACGGTCTTGGCGCCGAGTTGGTTGAAGGTGACGATCTGCGCCACGCGGTCGGCGCCGTACTTCTCCTTGACATAATCAATCACCTCGCCACGGCGCGTCTGGCAGAAATCTATGTCGAAATCGGGCGGTGAAATGCGGTCCGGATTCAGAAAACGCTCGAAGATCAGATTGAAGCGGATCGGGTCGAGCTGCGTTATTTCGAGCGCATAGGCCACGACGCTGCCGCCTCCGGAACCGCGGCCGGGACCGACCGGTATGCCCTTTTCGCGCGCATGCCGCACGAAGTCGGCCACCACCAGAAAATAGTCCACGAAACCGGTCTGCGCGATGATGGCCACTTCCAGGTCGAAGCGTTTCATCAGTTCGCGCTCGTAATCGTTGGCGGGATTGGCGCAGTCGCGCAGGTTGTAGCGGCGCCGCATGCCTTCGTGGCCCAGCTTGACGAGGTACTCTTGAGCGTTCAGGCCCGCCGGCAGTTGGAACTTCGGAAAATGTACGTCATCCTTCTTTAACTTGAAGTTGCAGCGCTCGGCGATGGCTACGGTGGCGTCCAGTGCCTCCCCATCGTCCGGGAATAGCCGCGCCATCTCGTCGCGCGACTTGAAGTAGAACTGGTTGCCGTGGTAGCGCATACGCTTGGGATCGCTCATCACGGTGCCGGTCTGAATCGCCAGCATCACCTCGTGGGCGCCGGCATGTTCCGCCAGCAGGTAGTGCACGTCGTTGGTGGCGACGTAACCCAGTTTGAGGCGACGACGCAGTTCGCGGATGCCCTGGTTGGCGGTCTTCTGCTCTGGGATGCCGTGGTCCTGCATCTCCAGGAAGAAATTGTCCTTGCCGAGAATGTCGGCATATTCGCCGGCGGCGCGGGCGGCCTCGTCCTGGCGGCGTTCGGCCAGGAGCGAGTTGACTTCTCCCTGGAGGCAGGCGGAGAGTCCGATCAATCCCCTCGCATGCTGCGCCAGCAGCGTCTTGTCAATGCGCGGCTTGTAGTAGAAGCCCTCGAGGTGGGCGCGCGTATTGAGGCGCGCCAGGTTGTAGTAGCCCGTGGCGTCGGTCGCCAGCAATACGAGATGGTGGTACGGCGTGCGGGGATCGCGGTCCGTGCAGGGCGCGCGGGCGTTGATGTAGACCTCGCAGCCGATCACCGGCTTGATACCGTGTTCCTCGGCTACCTTCATGAAGTCAATCGCGCCGTACATGACGCCGTGATCGGTCATGGCGACAGCCGGCATGCCCAGTTCGGCGGCGCGTTTGCAGACCGGCGCCAGGTGGCAGGCGCCGTCGAGCATGCTGTACTTCGTGTGCAGGTGAAGATGGACGTAGGGACTGGGCATGGCGATGCACTCAACCTACGTTCGCGCGGCCCTGCGCGCAAGCCGTAAATTTTCTCTCAGACGAGATCTGATGCCTGAGCGCAGTTAATGCGTTTGCCCTGCTCCGGAGTCATGGGTCAGTGCGATGGGGCGCGAGTGGGGTGCATGTGAGCCGGAGCGATTTGCTGACCGTGCTATGGGGCGTTGAGGCGTAGCACGGAAGCGGCGCGGGTCGGGCCGGAAAGCCGGCGCGTGATCATGGGCCGGCTGCGGCGTCACCGGGAGCGGCGCAACCGCGAGGTTGGCGCCGCCCCCGCTTGCTTGCATCCGGCCCATGCTGACGCGCCGTTTTCCGGTAACCCCGATCCGCGCCGCGCTTGCCCCCGGCGGCGGGACCCGGGCACGTCGCTCGGTTCAGGAGCCGCCGCCGGGACGCTGACGGGCAGCGCCAACGCCCTTGATGTGTGGCCTAGAGTGCTGTCTCACGGAGTCAGGCGCAGTCACAGGTCTCTCACGCTCACATGCACCTCACTCGCGCCCCCATCTCACTGAGAAGGTGTGAAAGAATTCGCCGAAGACGGTCGGGGTGGAACCCGACCCTCCAGAAATCCAATAGAGACGACGTTTCGTGGATGCTGGAGGGT
>JAQULY010000432.1:1948-4966 GCA_028718445.1 Kiritimatiellia bacterium | reverse complement strand
TGCGCCGTACCGGCAACGGCGCCATGCGCCGCGTCACCTGCATCGAGAGGCTCGGCCCCGAGGTCTTCAAACTGATCAACCCCGGCGCCAACGCCTTGTCCAAGGGCGGCATGGACTCCAAACTGCGCTCGGCACAGATCGCCACGCGCGCCGGCTGCGCCGTCGTCATCGGCAACGGACGCCAGAAGGGCACGCTGACCGGGATACTGGAAGGCAAGGACGTCGGCACGTTGATCGTCAGCAATCCGCTGTAAGGAGTGCGGCATCGCCATGAACCTGCATGATGAAATCCGGCTGATGGGCGACCGCGCGCTCGAAGCTTCGTGGAAACTGGCCACGCTGACCACCCGCCGCAAGAATGACGCGCTGCGCGCCATGGCAGTCGCGCTGGACGCCCGGCGCGCGCCCATGCGGGACGCCAACGAACGTGACCTGGCAGCCGGCCGCGCGGCCGGCCTCTCCGCCGCCATGCTCGACCGCCTGGAGCTGACCGACGCGCGCATCGACGGCATGATACGGGGCCTGCGCGAGATCGCCGAACTGCCCGATCCCGTCGGCCGCTGCATCGGCCGCCGCCGCCGCCCGAACGGCCTCGTCATCGTCAAGCGCCGCGTGCCGATCGGGGTCGTCGTGATCGTCTACGAGTCGCGCCCGAACGTCACCGCCGACGCCGCCGCGCTCTGCATCAAGGCGGGCAACGCTGTGATTCTGCGCGGCGGCAAGGAGGCGCTGAACTCCAACCTGGCCATCGCCATGGCGCTGGCCGAAGGCGGGCAGGCCGCCGGACTGCCGGAACACGCGGTGCAGATCGTCGGTACCACCGATCGCGAGGCCGTGCGCGAACTGGTGCGGATGGACGACCGCGTGGACGTGGTCATTCCCCGCGGCGGCGAGTCGCTGATCCGCGCCGTGGTCGAGCAGTCGCGCGTGCCGGTGATCAAACACTATAAGGGCGTCTGCCACGTGTATGTGGATGCCGGCGCCGACCTGGAGATGGCGCTGCGCATCGTCGAGAACGCCAAGTGTCAGCGTCCCGCCGTCTGCAACGCGATGGAGACGCTGCTGGTGCATGCCGACGCGGCGCCGCGCTTTGTGCCGATGCTGGCGGAGATGTGCGCGCGGCGCGGCGTGGAGGTGCGGGCCGACGAAGCCGCGCGCGCGCTGGCGCCGGCCTTCAAACCGGCCGACGAGGCGGACTGGTACGCGGAGTACCTGGACCTGATACTGGCGCTGCGCATCGTGCCCGACGTGCGCGCGGCCATCGCGCACATCAATCGCTACGGTTCGCGTCATTCGGATGCCATCGTCACGAGCGACTCCGCCGCGGCGCGCGCCTTCACGCGCGAAGTGGACTCGGCGGCGGTCTACGTTAACGCCTCGACGCGCTTCACCGACGGCGGCGAGTTCGGCATGGGCGCCGAAATGGGCATCAGCACCGACAAGTTGCACGCCCGCGGACCGATGGGGCTGGAAGAACTGACCACCTACAAGTACATCGTTCAAGGCGACGGACAGGTCCGCGCGTAACCCGAAGGCAACCTACATGAAATCCTACCGTCAGGAACTGTGGTTCCAGATTCCCGTGCGCCGCCGCATCGTGCGCATCACCGAACAGGTCGTCGAGTGTCTGCGTGCTTCGGGCATACGCGAGGGGCTGTGCCTGGTGAACGCCATGCACATCACCAGCAGCGTGTTCATCAACGACGACGAATCCGGCCTGCATGCCGACTTCGAGAAGTGGCTGGAGAAGTTGGCGCCCGAAAAGCCCTACTCGCAGTACGCGCATAACGGCGCCGAAGACAACGCCGATGCGCACCTCAAACGCACCATCATGGGACGTGAAGTTGTCGTGGCGGTCACCAATGGCGAACTGGACCTGGGGACGTGGGAGCAGATCTTCTACGGCGAATTCGACGGACGCCGCCGCAAGCGCGTACTGGTCAAGATCATCGGCGAGTAGGGCGGCAGGACGATTGGGCAGTGTAACCTGATGCTAGCACGAGACATATTTCTGGCAAAACTTCATCGTGGCGCCGCGCCGCGCGTTTCCGCAGGCAGCGCCACGTCGGTTGTGACAACTGACCTGATGCAGGAAGTGGGCGTCTTTTTTCCCGAGGCGCACCTGGACGCCGAAGCCATGGCCCGTCTGGCCGCGGCCGGACATGAGGTGTTGGGGTTCGACAACGTCATGCCGCTGTTCAGCGTGTGGCATGAATCGGCGGCATTGGGGTGCCAGGTGGACTGGGGCGAGCGCGGCCGCATGCCCGACGGCCGGGCCATGACCGCGAACCTTGCCGACGATGTGCCCATACCCGCGAACTTCCTCGAACATCCGGGCTGTGCGATCCCGTTAAGGGCCCTGGCGCTGCTCAAGCGACGGCTGGGAAAGGATGCCGCCGTCGTGGGCAAGGTGTTCGGTCCCTGGACGCTGGCTTACCATGTGTATGGCGTCGAGAACGTGCTGCTGGCCAGCGTGCTGGAGCCTGAACGGCTCAAGCAGGTCATCCGCCGGCTTCTGCCCGTCACGGTCGCCTTTGCCCGCGCGCAGATTGACAGTGGTGCCGACGCCCTGACGCTGGCGGATCACTGCACCCGTGACCTCTGTTCACCCGAGACCTACCGCGATTTCCTGCTGGATATCCATGCCGAATTGCATGCGCGCATCGCTTGTCCGCTGATCCTGCACATCTGCGGCGACACCTCCGACCGTCTGTCATACATCCGCAAGACGGGCCTGGAATGTTTCCATTTCGATTCCAAGGTGCCGGCCGCCGCGGCGCGGACTTTGGCGGGCGACAGTCTGGCGCTCATGGGCGGCACGAGCAACATCGCCGTCATCCGCAACGGCGACGAGGCGCTGGTTCAGGCGGATGTGCGCGGCAAGCTCTCCGCCGGGATTGATATCATCGGCCCTGAATGCGCCGTTCTGCTGGACGCGCCATACCGCAACCTGCGGACGCTCCGCGATGCCGTGGTGCAGTCCGGCGGCGGCGGTCGGTGAACGATAGCGGCGACGAT
>JAQULY010000432.1:0-1938 GCA_028718445.1 Kiritimatiellia bacterium | reverse complement strand
TCGCGGCTGACGATTTGGTCGCCAGCCCCTCGTGTACCGTTCGCGTCGCCGTTCTCGTGCACCGTGCCGTCCCCCCGTCGCCGTCTTGTGATTCGAATCATGAGGTCCGAATCATGCATGACATCGCCATTCTGCGGTTCAGTATTCGGAAATCTGCGGTTCGATTCACCCCAAAATGCTAACAACCGTCTAGTCTTCGTGACGCACAGTCTCCGCGATGCATTGCCTCCGCGCGCCAAACGGCGCATAATGTGCTCCATCTTCAGCAGGGAGAATAGTCGCATGAGTATCAAGATCGGTATCATTGGCGCGGGCGGGATGGCGAACTACCACATTCCGGGATTCAGGAAGGCCGGCGGGGAGGTCATCGCCATCGCCGATGTCAACCGCGAGGCGGCGGCGCGCGTGGCCGCGAAGTATGACATACCGCAGGTCTACAGTTCGGTGGCCCGCATGCTCTCGGGCGTGCGCGGGCTGAACGCGGTTTCGATCATCACCCCCAACAAGTTCCACAAGCCGCTGGCGATGCAGGCGCTGGCGGCGGGCAAGCACGTCTTCTGCGAGAAGCCGCCGGCGCTCAACGCGGCCGAGATGATCGCCATGCGCCAGGCCGCCGCCAAGGCGCGCCGGCGCCTGATGTTCGACTTCAACAACCGCGCGCGTCCCGAGTCGTTCGCCATGATGGACTACATCGGCAAGGGCACGGTCGGCCGCATTAACTCGGCGCAGGCGCTCTGGATCAGGCGCACCGGCATACCAGGCTTCGGCGGCTGGTTCACCACGCGCGCGCTGTCCGGCGGCGGGCCGGTGATTGACCTGCTGCACATGATTGACCTCGCCCTTTACTTCATGGGCTATCCGGAACCGGCCTGGGTGCTGGGACAGACCTTCGACGACTTCATCTCCAACAAGGCCTTCAAAGGGCCGTGGGGGCTGCCGGATGTTGCCAGAGGCATCACCAACGTCGAAGCCGCCGCGCACGGCTTCGTGCGCTTCAAGAGCGGACAGGTGCTCTTCCTGCGTAATTCGTGGGCCGAAATGAACGCCCGCGAAGAGGTGAGCGTCACCTTCCAGGGCCAGAAGGCCGGCGGTTGCATCAAGCGCCTGTTCGGACGCGACGGGCTGGACGACACCAGCATTGACAGTTGCGACCTCTATGTTCAGGAGCACGGCCGCTCCGTCAACCGTACGATCGTGACCGAGCCCGATCCCACCATGGGGCGCATCCGTGCGGCCATGAACTTCGTGCTGACGCTGGCAGGCCAGGAGGAGCCGCTCAACACTCCCGACGAGGCGGTCAAGCTGATGAAGATCATTGACGCCATCTACGCTTCGGCCCGCACCGGAGCCCCGGTGAGGGTGAAGTAATTGGTTGCCATCATTGACTACCAGGCCGGCAACCTGACAAGCGTCAGGCTGGCCTTCGAAGCCTTGGGCGCCGAGAGCGTGGTCACCTCGGATGCCGCGGTCATTGCCGCGGCCGAACGGGTGGTCTTTCCCGGCGTGGGCGCGGCCGG
Source organism: Kiritimatiellia bacterium (assembly GCA_028718445.1). Lineage (GTDB taxonomy): Bacteria > Verrucomicrobiota > Kiritimatiellia > RFP12 > JAAYLN01 > JAQULY01. The sequence goes on along the minus strand of JAQULY010000432.1, from coordinate 421 downwards.
CGCGGCCATGGGCCACTTGCGCGCGGGCGGACTGGACAGCGTCATCCGCGACGCGGTGGCGGCCGGCACGCCCTTCCTGGGCATCTGCCTGGGCACGCAGATTCTCTTCGATTTCTCCGAGGAAGACGGCGGCACGCCGATGCTCGGTCTGCTGCCCGGGAACGTGCGCCGTTTCCAGCCGGACGATCCGCGCGTCAAGGTGCCGCACATGGGCTGGAACCAACTGCGTCAGACCCGTCCGCATCCGCTGCTGCAAGGCATTGGCGACAACAGCGACTTCTACTTCGTGCACAGCTACTACATAGATCCGCGAGACACCGCACTGGTTCTCGGCCGCACTGACTACGCCGGCGTGGAGTTCGCCGCCATGGTGGGTCGAGACAACCTGGCGGCCACCCAGTTCCACCCCGAGAAGTCCGGT